>JAWWAN010000302.1:0-5234 GCA_033721675.1 Rhodothermales bacterium
AGGTGCGCTGCTCGGCGGTGGCGCGGGGGGAGGTGCGCTGCTCGGCGGTGGCGCGGGGGGAGGTGCTATGCTCGGCGGTAGCGTAAGGGCGTTCAATTGAACGCCCTTACGAGGCGGTGATCCGGAGCGGGGTCGGCTCGATCTGGAGCGGGATCGGCTCGGTCTGGAGCGGGATCGGCGGAGGAGATCCCGACTAGGGATCGAGCGCAGTGGGCGCAATCCCCATAAAAAAGCGCGCGGTGAAGCGGGGGCGTTGCTATCGTGGGGGCACCTGCCCACCTGCCGCCTGTGCGTATGCCGACGCCTGCTACGGATCCCGCCCACGAGCCAGAGATCCACTACCACGCCCCGATCCACCAGTGGCACGAGGCGGACCGCCCCCGCGAGAAGTTGATGCAGCGCGGCGCCGCCGCCCTCACCGACGCCGAGCTGCTGGCGCTCATCTTTGGCAGCGGCACACGGACGAAGGCCGGGCCGCTCTCGGCGGTGCAGCTCGGGCAGGCGCTGCTGCGCACCTACGGCTCGCTCGACGCCCTCTCGCAGCGCGCCCTCAAGGAGCTGATGCGCGTCGTGGGCGTCGGGCCGGCGAAGGCGGTGCAGCTCGTGGCGGCCTTCGAGATCGGGCGGCGGGCCGAGTCGCAGCGCGGCGGGCGGGCGCGCGTGCAGGTGTCGTCTCCGCAAGACGTGGCGGCCGTCTACGGCCCCCTCCTCCGAGATCTCAAGCAGGAAGTCTTCAAGGTGGTGCTGCTCAACACGGCCAACGTCATCATCGGAGACCAGACCATCTCCGAAGGCGGGTTGGCGGCGAGCATCGTCGAACCGAGGGCGGTCTTCCGGCAGGCGATCCTGGAGAACGCGGCGGCCGTGATCTGCCTGCATAACCACCCCTCCGGGAATCCCGAGCCGAGCCGCGAGGATGTGCGCGTCACGCGGCAGCTCGTCGAGGCCGGGCGGCTCATGGGCGTACCCGTCCACGACCACCTCATCATCGCCGGCACCGGCTACACGTCACTCGCCGAGCGGGGTCTGATGCAGGGGTAGGGAGGGGAAAGAGCGAACAGGGAGGAGGGATCGGGTTATTCGGCAGGGAGGCCGTCGAGGAGAGCAGAAAAGAAGAAGCCGAACGCGAAGGAAGGAGCCGGTAGAGAATTCTCAGGCGTCGCCTCGTTCCCTGCAACGGATAGCTTTATACCTCGAAGAAGGGTCGCTACATGCAGACGCCCGGTGCCTCCGAGGAAGCACCGGGCGTCGTATTCAGGGCACGGCCGCTGGGAGAACGTCCCTCTTCCCCCTGGCCCTTCCCACGTTCCCTACCGAACGGGTTTCAGGCTCATGTAATCGATCTTGCTTCCCGTGGCGGCTTCGGCGCCGTTGGTGCGGGTGGCGCGCTCGGCCTCCTGGCCGTCCGGGGTCTGGCCCAGCTTGGTGCCGGTGCGGCTGGTCTTCGGGGCGTCGACCAGCTCCAGCTTGCGCAGGCTCTTCGTCGTGACGTCGCGGATGTCCTGCGTGTAGCGCTTGTTGGCCTCGGCCATGAACTGGTCGTAGTTCTGGGCGAAGTGCCCGCCGACCTGCTCGACGATGCCTTTCTTCTGGTTGTAGTTGTCCTTGATCGCTTTGAAGTCGTTGACCTGGTCCCAGTATTCGAGGCTCTTGATCTTGTAGAAGTTGCTCTCGAACTCGTCGTTCTGGCGCAGGATCGAGTCGATCTGGGCCAGGCGGCTCTCGATCTGCCGCAGCACGAGCGTGGTCTTGTAGCGGTCCACGTAGCGGAGGGCGTCCCAGCGGAACGCGCCGGCCACGAGGGGGAAGGTCATCGAGGCGACGACGTAGCCCACGTAGAGGAGGCTGTTCTCGGCGGCGCCGGCCAGCGAGGCGGCCTGCACGTCGGCCAGGCCGAGGATCGAGGCTTCGAAGCCGACGAGCAGCACGCCCCAGAGCACCGCCAGCGCCGACCGCCGCCCGGAGGGCTCGGTCGGCACGTGCTTGCGCGGGATGACCGAGCCGATGAGGCGCTCGGCGATGACCATGCCGCCGCCGGTGAGCACGATCGCCAGCAGGCTCGCCGCGATCCAGCGCATCACGCTCCCCACCCCGGACGTCTCGTTGATGAACGTCTCCACCGAGAGCACGTTGAGGAAGATGGCCGCGATGATGATGAGCACCACCAGCAGGTTGTTGGACCAGAGGCGGCGGCGGACCGTGAAGAAGCCGCCCGCCTCCAGGCGCGGCTGCTCGTAGAGCTCGTCGCGCCGCATGCGCAGGTTCGCCTTCTCCACCAGGAGGTTCTCGTTCATCTCCCGGTAGAAGGCCGACTTCTTGGTCGCCCGGCGGATGAGCTGGCCCATGCTCATCTCGGCGAATTTTTTGATTCCGTGCTCGTTGCGCAAGTACGTCTTGTGCTTGAGCCGGAGGCGCATATGAGCGAACATGGCGGTATCGAAGGGCGGATGTAGGGGTCAGTGGATGTCGAGCGCGTAGATTTCCTTCTCCAGCTGGTCAGCGACGAGCGCCACCTTCTGGATCATCTCCCAGACCTCGGCGAAGTCGGCCGTCTCGATCAGGTGAGAGGCGCGCAGCGTCAGGTAGGTGAGGAGTTCGTTCTCGTCGTTGCGCAGATCCTCGATGCAGATGGCCCCGACGTCCAGCTCGGCATTCTTGCGCAGCAGCGATTCGAGGTCCGGGCGGGGCGGGAGCGGGCCGATGGGGCTGTTCGTGATGATCCGCGAGACGTCCTGGCCGTTGGCCGAGACGTCTTGCAGGAGCAGGTGCACGACTTGCGAGCGCTGCTCGCCAGTCAGGACCTCGAATGCCCAGTGCCCGTCGCCCACCTCGCGGGCGTTGATGCCGTAGCTGTCTTGAAGCTCGCGGGCCAGCTGCGTGAATTTCATGCGCGGGAAGGATGCGGACGTGAGTCGGCGTGCCAGCATGGCACCACCTCCTGGTCGGGTGGAGGAACGCGGGGATGCGCGCCCTGTGAGGGAGAAAGCCCACGGCGCCGGGCGTAGTTCCAGCGGGCCGGGTACACGTGACACGAATATTACTGGGCGCGCGCGGGGTAGCTACCCCGTTTCGTAGCGCCCTACCTACCAGGGTAGATGCCCCGAAGCCGGCCCGTGTTTCAGAGCAGGCCCCCGTGCCGTACTCACCCAGTTTTCAAGCGCGCTGCCTGACAAACACCCGCGCGGCGCGTTATCCTTGCGCTACCGTGCGGGTTTTCAGGCAGGCCCCGGCCCGCCCCACCGGCTGCCGGCCCCTCGCCGTCGGCTTTTTTGTTCGGCCCGCCCCCTCGTGCAGCCATCCTGAGAGATCCATGCGCACCACCCTCGATACCATCGTCTCGCTCTCGAAGCGGCGCGGCTTCATCTTCCCCTCGTCCGACATCTACGGCGGCCTCGGCGGGGTCTACGACTATGGCCCGCTCGGGGTCGAGCTCAAGCGCAACGTGCGCGACAGCTGGTGGCAGGCGATGGTCTACGAGCATGACAACATCGAGGGCCTCGACGCCGCCATCCTCATGCACCCGACGGTCTGGAAAGCCTCCGGCCACGTCGACGCCTTCAACGACCCGCTCATCGACGACAAGGCGAGCGGCATGCGGTACCGGGCGGATCAGCTCATCGAGCAGCACATCGAGCGGCTGCGGAACAAGGGCAAGGACGACGAGGCCGAGCGCGTCTACGGCCGCCTCGTCGAGGCCCTCAACGCCGAGGATGCGCCCGCCGCGCTCCACGCCGTCATCCTCGACGAAGAGATCCGCTCGCCGGACTCCGGCGCGTTCGACTGGACCGACGTCCGGCAGTTCAACCTGATGTTCGAGACGCACGCCGGCCCGCTCAAGAGCGACGACAACCGCGTCTACCTCCGCCCCGAGACGGCGCAGGGCATCTTCGTGCATTTCAACAACGTGGTGCAGACGGCCCGCCAGCAGGTGCCCTTCGGGATTGCGCAGATCGGCAAGGCGTTCCGCAACGAGATCGTCTTCCGCCAGTTCGTCTTCCGGATGCGCGAGTTCGAGCAGATGGAGATGCAGTACTTCGTCCGCCCCGGCGCCCAGCGGGAGGCCTTCGAGGCGTGGCGCGAGAAGCGCATGCAGTGGCACCTCGATAACGGCGTGCGCGCTTCCCGCCTGCGCTGGCACGAGCACGAGAAGCTGGCCCACTACGCGGATGCCGCCTTCGACGTCCAGTACGAGTTTCCCATCGGATGGCAGGAGGTGGAGGGCATCCACAGCCGGACGGACTACGACCTCGCCCGCCACCAGGAGTTCTCGGGCAAGAAGATGGAATACTTCGACCCCCACACGCAGGAGCGCTACGTGCCCTACGTGGTCGAGACCTCGGCCGGCCTGGACCGCACGATCCTGATGCTGCTCTGCGACGCCTACCACGAAGAGACCGTCGACGGTGCGCAGCGGACGGTGCTCCGCTTCCATCCCAAGATCGCGCCCATCAAGGCGGCCGTCTTTCCGCTCGTCAAGAAGGAGGGTATGCCCGAGATCGCGCACGCCATCGAAGCCGACCTGCGCCGCCGCTTCAACGCGTTCTACGACGAGAAAGGGTCCGTCGGCAAGCGGTACCGCCGCATGGACGAGGCCGGCACGCCCTACTGCATCACCGTGGACGGCCAGACGCTGGAGGACGGCACGGTCACCGTCCGCGACCGCGACTCGCTGGAGCAGACGCGCGTCCCGAAAGACACCGTCGCCCGCTTCGTCGAGGACAAGATGCAGGACTGGGCGCCGGCGGACGATTAGGGACTGGGGACTGGCCACCAGGGTAGGCCCCCCAGTCCCCAGTGGCCAGCTCCGTAGATCATACAGGTCGTTCTCGATGGACCTGCGACCTCCAGACCTGAAGACCTGCGACCTCTACCGAACCAGCACCATCTGGCGGGTGCGGCTCTCGGGGCCGGCATCCAGCCGGTAGAAGTAGGTGCCGCTGGGCAGGTGCCCGCCGTCGAACGGGATGGCGTGCGTGCCGGCGGGCTGCGTGCCGTCCACGAGGGTCTGCACGAGGCGGCCCCGGACGTCGTAGACGCGGAGGGCGACGCGCTCGCTGCGGGCGAGGGTGTAGCTGATCGTGGTCTGCGGGTTGAACGGGTTCGGGTAGTTCTGGTGCAGCGTGAAGGACGCCGGGATCGGGTCCGTCTCGGTGGCCGTCGGCGTGGCCGGGTCGCTGACGAAGGGGAGCGCTCCGAACGCCCCGCCGAGGACGCCCTGCGTGGCCTCGGCCGGC
>JAWWAN010000303.1:0-5228 GCA_033721675.1 Rhodothermales bacterium
CGAGCCCCCCGACGGCGATCAGCACGCCGCGCAGCACGCGCCACCACACCGGGCGCGGGGCCGCCTCGTCGCGGTCCGTGCCGGCGTCGGCGGCCCGGCCGTCGGTGGCGCCGGGCGCCTCCGCCGTCTCGGGCGTGCGGGGGATGTCGTCAGAAGGGGGCATGGAGCAGATGGCGCAGGAGGAAGGCCGATTGCTGATCGAAGCGGGTCGAGGTCGGAGGGGCGTCCTGTATCCGTCGGGCGCGTCCTCCCTCTGCACGCGTCGATCTGCGCTCTAGAAGGCTTGTCCGAGGCTCAGGTGGAAGTCGAAGCGGCGGCGGAAGCGCTCGTCGGGGGGCGGTGCGTCGAGGTCGCCCAGGCGGAGGGCCTGCTCGTAGTCGAAGCGGTCGTCGGCGGGCTGGAGGTCGATGGCACGGGGGTTGAGTTTGTAGGCGATGTCGAAGCGGATGAAGCCGACGGGCGTCTCGTAGCGGATGCCCGCGCCGGCGCCGTACTGGAACGCCGACGGGTTCAGGCGCAGCGCGCCCCGGTCTTCCACCACGAACTCGACGGCAGGCTCCCCGGCGGGCGTCGTCGTCGGCTGCTGGACGCGCTCGGCGGAGACCTGCCCGAGGTCGAGGAAGACGGCGGTGCGCCACTTGTCGTTGAGGCCGGGGAAGGGCAGGCGCAGCTCGACGTTGGCGGCCAGCTTGGCGAGCCCGCCGATGGGCTCGTAGAAGTGGCCGATGACTTCGGTGGTGTCTGGGCCCTCGCGGGAGCGGCGGACGGTCAGCTCGCGCGGGCGCTTCGGGCCGAGGAGCTGGCTGGCCCAGCCGCGCACGTCGTCAAGGCCGCCGGCGTAGAGGCGGACGGGGTCGAAGCGGTTCTCGATGAGAACGTCGCTCTCGGTCTTGCCCTTGCTCTGGCCGAGCGCCCAGAGCCGGCCGCCGGAGACGCGCAGGCCGAGCTGGACCTGGCGCGTCAGGGGCAGGTAGCCCACCACCTCGCTGCCGGCCTTGACGTACTCGACGTCGGAGCGCAGCAGCAGACCGGCTTCTTCCAGGTAGGGCCGCACGAGGAAGCCGCGCCGGGGGTTGATGAAGTCGTTGACGCGGCCGAGCGTGGCGTTGAGCGCCAGCACACTCTTGCTGTAGGCGTCGCCGAGCTGCGTCGAGTCCGCGCCGAGGCGCAGGTCCGAGACGAACTGGTCCACGCGGCTGATGGTGGAGCGGAGGCTGACCGTCCGGAAGGGCAGCAGCTCGTAGAGCAGCGTGGCGCTGGCCCCCACCTCGCGACGGTTCACCTGGAAGGCCTCATCGCTGTCCTCCAGAAGGGGGTCGCGCTCGTAGCGGATGAACGGGCGGAGGATGCCGGAGAGGTCGGTGCTGAACAGGTAGGGCTGGCGCAGGGAGACCTCCCCGAGGAACAGCCGCCGCTCGATGGTCTCGGCCGGCGGCGAGGCGAGCAGGCCGGAGTTGATGACGCTGCTGACGGTCAGGTTGCGGGCGCCCCCGAGGAAGTTGCGGTGCGTCCACTGGCCCTGCACGGTGGCGCCCAGCTCGCGCGCGTAGCCGGTCTGGGCCGTGAGATAGCGCAGGCGGGCCTCGCGCACGCGGTAGCGCACCACCACGGTCGAGTCGCGCGGCTGCCGCAGGTCGTCGTTGAAGAAGTCGAGCGTGTCCTGCTCCACGACGGCCTCCTCGGTCGGGGGGATGTCGGCCAGGGCGAGGCGGAAGAGGTTGAGCGCGAAGAGCTCGCGCTGGCCCTCGATGAGCTTGGACTGCGAGAAGCGGTCGCCCTCCTTGAAGGGCAGCTCGCGCACGACCACGTTGCGGCTGACGTGCTCGTTGCCCTCGACGAGGATCTCGTCGAAGCGGCCGCGCGGGCCGGGGTTGATGTAGAAGCCGATGTCGGCGGTGAAGGCGGTGGAGTCGATCTGGACGTTGACCGAGTCGAAGCGGGCGAAGGCGTAGCCGCGGTCGGTGAGCCAGGTGAGCACCTGGTCCTGGATGCGGAGGCGGTCGAACTCGGTGTAGCGGTCGCCCGTGCGGAAGCTGGTCCGGTCGCGGAAGCGAATCCAGCGGTCGCGCATCTCGCCCTCGAAGAGGCTGGCGGCATAATCCCCGCCGGGCTGGTAGAAGACGACGTCCTGGATGATGAGCGGGCGCCCCTGCGTGACCGAGAAGATGACGCGGATCGAGTTGCGGGCGGTATCCAGCTGGGAGGCGCCATACGTGATCCACGCCTCGGGGAAGCCGTTCTGGGCGTAGAACCGGCGGAGGCGGACCACGTCTTTCTGCAGCTCGACCGGGTCGAGCGGGAACGTGGGCGGTTCGAGGAACGGCAGGATCTTGCGCAGGCGCGCCATGAAGCCCGGCTCCTGCGTGACGATCTGGTTCTGGAGCTGGTCCTCCTCGAACGCCTGGCCGTCGGCGAACTTGAAGGCGATGCCGCGGACGGTCGTCTCGTCGTCGGCCAGAAACAGCGGGGCCTGGGCCGCGGCGGGGGCGGCGCCGAGCACCGCCAGGGCACCCATCAGCACGACGAACTTCCAGATCACGGCGGGCATTCCGGGGTTAGCGAAGGGGGACGTCCGCGTCCGGGCGCTCGGCATCGGCGTCCGGCACGAGGGCGGGGTCGGGAGGGAGCGGGGGGCCGGCGAGCAGCGCGGCCTCGGGCAGGGCGTCTTCGTCGTCCAGGTGCCGCTGCAGCTCGTCGATCTCTTCCTGCGGGTGCCCCTCCGCCTCGGCCTCTTCGAGCGCGGCCTGGCGGCGCGAGCGGTGGCCCTTCTCGTGGAGGAGCGCCACGACGGCGCCGATGAGCAGCACGATCCCGCTGTAGTAGACCCAGAAGACGAACGCGATGATGAGGCCGAAGACGTTGCCCACGCCCGCCCCGTCGCCGCTGCCGAAGTCGAAGCGGCCGAGGTTGGCGGCGTAGAGCGTGAAGCCGTACTTGGCCAGCTCCCACAGCACAGAAGTGGTGAGCGCCCCCAGCAGGGCGCTCCGCTTGGGCGGGTGGGGCTTGGGCACGAAGTAGATGAGCTGGAAGAACATCGCCGTGGTGAGCAGGAACGGGAGGGCCACGCTGAGGATCGTCTTGAACGTACGGCGCCAGCCCTCGCGCACCCACACGTAGTCCAGCCCGATCTGCTCGATGAACTCGAAGCCGGCCTGGTTGAGGCTCTGCATCGCGATCGTCAGGCCGAAGGTGAGCACGAAGAAGAGGCCCACCTGCCCCACCATCCGGAGGTCGAAGAGGTAGCCGCCGACGATGGAGCGGTTCTCGTGCCATTCCTCCTGGAAGACGTTGCCCACGGCGATCCGCAGCGTGGTGAACAGGATGACGGCCGAGAAGAGCAGGGTGGCGACGCCGAGGATGGTGAACTCCGCGCTCGACGCCGAGAGGGTGCGCAGGAACTCCAGCAGCTGCTCGGTGCGGTAGGAGGGCAGGAAGTCGTCCACGTAGGCGAAGACCTTCTCCAGCGCTTCCTCCTGCTGCAACACGCGGCCCAGCACGCCGGTGGCGAGGATGATCACCGGCACGATGGTGATGAGCACCTTGAAGGCAATGGCCTGGGCCCAGAGGAAGACGTCCTTCTGGGCGAGCTGCTGGTAGAGGCCCTTGCTGTAGTACCCCGGCGCCTTCCGCACCCGCCGCGCCGCGTTCGAGGCACGGAGGCGGTGCAGATATGGAGACCAGTCAGCCATGCAGGCGGCCGGAGGGTGGGCAGGGCGGCGGAGCGTAGCAGAACGGCGAAGGCGAAGCAGCCGGGCCGGGCGAAGGGCGAGGGAGGCGTCTTCCGGCACGCGCCGCGGTGGATCCTTCTGCCTTCGTCATGCAGCGTGGGGCATTCGGCCTTTCGGCAGTCTCAGCGGAACAGGGCAATGAGTACCAGATAGCGTGCCAATCGGGTTCCGAGGCCCACCGTAACGAAAAAGATGAAACCCACCCGGAACAGCCCGGCCGCCAGGCACAGCGGATCCCCGACGACGGGCAGCCACGACCCCAGCAGCGCCCACCGCCCGTACCGCCGGGACCACCCGAGCGCCCGCCGCCCGCTGCGGCCGCTCTCCAGCTTGCGCTCGACCCACGCCGAGGCCCACCGCCCGAGCCCGTAGTTGAGGCTCGCCCCGAGCGCGTTGCCCAGCGAGGCGCTCACGAAGACCTGCCACGGCACCCACCCCAGCTTCAGCGCTCCCACCACGGCCACCTCCGAGGAGAACGGCACGAGCGTGGCACCCAGGAAGCACAACGCCCCGAGCCCCCACAGGCCGTACCCTTCGAGCCAGGCTTCCATCGCGGCGGTTGAGGGAGGGTGGAGGGGTGGAAGGATGGAGAGGGAAAAGGACTTCCGGGCCGGCGTGCCGGGAATAAAGACGCCGCGCCAGCCCGTGCGGGGAACGCGGCGAGGGGGGCAGCGGCGCGGTGCAGGGCCGCCGAACCGTCATCCTTGCAACCGTGCATTCGGCGCGCGCGCCGCGCGCGATCCGTCAGGCCGAGGCCTTGCGCTCCTCGTAGAGCGGCTCGCTGCGGCCGAGGACGACGTCCCGCGTGATGCGGCAGGTGCCGACGTCCGGGTGCTCGTGCACGTTGAACATGATGTCCAGCATCACGCTCTCCATCACCGAGCGGAGGCCGCGGGCGCCGGTGCCCAGCTCGCGCGCCTTCTGCACGATGGAGGCCAGCGCGCCCTCGTCGAAGAGCAGGTCCGTGCCGTCCATCGCGAAGAGCTTCTGGTACTGCTTCACCAGGGCGTTGCGCGGCTCGGTGAGGATGCGCGTCAGGGCATGGTCCGAGAGCGGGTCGAGCGCGGTGATGACCGGGATGCGGCCGATGAGTTCGGGGATGAGCCCGAAGCGCAGCAGGTCGTCCGGCTCCACGTACTGGAGCATGCGCGGGTCCTTCTTGTCGATGCGGGCCGACTGGTCGGCGTGGAAGCCGATCGTGGAGGCGGCCCGCCGCCGGGCGATGATCTCGGCGAGGCCTTCGAAGGCGCCGCCGACGATGAAGAGGATGTTGCGCGTGTCGATGTTGATGAGGCTCTGCTCGGGGTGCTTGCGGCCGCCCTTGGGGGGCACGCCGGCGATCGTGCCTTCGAGGATCTTCAGGAGGGCCTGCTGCACGCCCTCGCCCGAGACGTCGCGCGTGATGCTCGCGTTGTCCGCCTTGCGCGCGATCTTGTCGATCTCGTCGATGTAGATGATGCCGCGCTCGGCGCGCTCCACGTTGAAGTCGGCGGCGTGGAG
>JAWWAN010000304.1:0-5226 GCA_033721675.1 Rhodothermales bacterium
AGGGCGAGCCGGGAATGGCCTCCACGCGGTCGACGCGGCCGTACTGGGGGCTTTCGATCTCGATGAAGGTGAGCCACGTGCCCGCGGCGTCCGTGGCAAAGCGGATGCGGTCCCCTGCGGCAAACGCGCCCCCGCCCAGGGTGACCGTAGAGCTTCCGGGGGAGCCCCCACCGGCAGGCGCCGCTTCGCTCGCGGTGATCTGGAAAAAGCCGGCCGAGTCGGTGCCCGCGAAGACCTGCTCGCGGCCGCCCCCGGCAGTCCCCCATCCGTCGTAGGGCACGACGCCCGCGGGAAGCGCTAGCGTGACGCTCGGCGCGCTCCCACTCGCGGCTTCGACCTCGAAGGAGGCCTCTCCGAGCCCAACGGATCCCCCTGCGGAACCTCCGCCCACGGCGCCGCTCGCGGCGCCCTCTCCCTCCAGGCGGGCGTAGAGGCGGCTCCAGTACTCTCCGGTATCCGTGCGGCGCGTGAGGCGAAGGCGATTACTGATCGCGGCCGCGCTCGCGCGGAGGGGGCGGCTGGAAGCTGCCCCCGCGGCCTGCACTTCCTCGACGAGGTCGATGTAGTACTGGTCCTCCGCGCTCTCGTAGCGGAGGCTCCACTCGCAGGCGAGATTCTCGCAGAGCATGCGGAGGGCCTCCAAGACGGTATGCCCGGCGACCTGGAGGCTCACCCGGGCGGCCGCCTGCTCGGCCGAGAGACCGCTCGTGGTGCCGGCGAGAAACGTCGGCGCCGCAGCCGCCATGATCTCGGAGAGCGCGGCCGCGGGGGCGCGGCGGTAGATCGTCCACGCGCCGCGGACCGCGCCCGTCCCGGGGAGCGTCTTCGTCGCCGCGCGGCCTGCGAGGTCCCACCAGAGGGGGCGCGCCCTGGCCTCGGTCGAGGCGCGCTCGCCGTACTCGCGCTCGGCCCCGTAGAGGCGCCACTCTTCGACGAGGGGCACCGAACCCGGAGCGTACACGGCGCGCACGACCTGGCCGGGTTGGAGCGTGTCGGCTGCCTGCGCGTCCGTGCCCGAGAGGAGCACGAGGCGCACCTCGCCCTCCTCCAGGAGGCGCTCGTCGACCTCGACCGCCTCCAGGAGGCCCACGAGGTCAGGCAGAACGACCGCCTGCCGCGTGCTGTCCCGTAGCTCTATGCGGTCGAGGGTGGGCATGGATGGCTATCGCGGTTTCGGCGGCTGCTTGCAGCTTGCGCTCTTAGCGGAGCCGCTCTCAGCGGCTGCTCGCGGCTTGCGCTCTTAGCGGCTGCTTCAGCGCCGGTAGATGCGGCGTCCGGTGCGCATCTCCAGCTTCGTGCGGAGCGCGCGGGCAATGTCGTCGATGTCATCTTCGGTCAGGCGGCCCTGCACTGTCCATTCGGAGAGATCGAAGTACCGCTGCATCCCGGAGCCGGCAGGCCCTCCGGCGCCGCCCGTGCGAAGGCCGAGGTTCTCCGGGCGAAAGCTCTCCTGAAAGCCTTGCCTGCTTGCCTCTACCTGCCGGAGGATGCTCATGAGCCCTGAGACGTCGAGGCCGCTGGGGTCGAGGACAGGGACCCTGGATTCTCCGTCCCCGCCCACGTCCGGGTCGACCCCACCGCCCGTGCCGGGGCCGCGCCGCCCCACACCGGGGCCGCCCACGCCGGGACCCCGGCCGTAGCCCGCGTCCTCGTCCGGGTAGTAGGTGTGCCCCCCGGGGCCACCCGAGCCCCCCTCGTCCGGGTACTGGTCGATCGTGTCCGGCAGCTCCCGCGGGCCGTCCGGGCCGCCACCGCCGGTGCCACCTCCGCCGCTACCGCCGCCGGATCCCCGACCGGGCGGCTGGAAGGCGGGGTCGAGGAGGTGCGCGATGTGGCCGGCGATGTAGACGAGTTCTTCGAGGAGGATCACCACTTCGCTCGCCTGCAGCTCGGTGATCGAGCGCGCGATCTGGACCGAGCGCGTGAGACCGGGCGCCTCCACGCCCGGCTGCAACAAGCCCTCCAGGAAGCGGACGAGCGTCTCCATCTCGCCCGGCGAGACGCCCTCGAAGAGGTCCGGGCGGCCGCCCCCGAAGGCGCCGCGCAGTTCGTCGAGGAGCGCGGCGAGCGCCTCCCGTCCGGCGGGCGTCGAGAGGTCGAGCCCGGCGAGGCGGCCCTGCAGCAACTCCTCCAGGCCCGCGCCCAGGTCGATCTCGGCCGAGGCCATGCGCTCCAGGAAGCGCGCGAGGGCCTCCCCGCCCTCTAAGCCGAAGTGCTCGATCTCGCGGAGCATGCCTTCCAGGCTACTCCCGAAGTCGCCCAGGCGGCGCGAGAGAAGGTCGAGCACGCCGTCGATCCCGCTCCGGAGGAGGGTCTCGCGGAGCGCTACGGCGAGGTTGCCCCCGGTCGTCTCCAGGAGGTCTTCGAACATCGAAAGGATGGCCTGGTCCACCACGCCGAGATCCACCAGGCGCTGGAGCTGCGAGCGGATGCCGCGCCGGGTGAGCTGCCCCTCCGGCGTGCCCCTAAGCGAGGCGAGCGTGCCCCGCGCGGCCGCCACGTCGTAGCCGCGCACGCCCTCTCCGACGACGCCCGCGCCCACGTGCTCCCCGAAGGCGCGCACGAGCGTGCGCCGGTGATCCTCCAGGCTTTCGGAGAGCTCTCGCATGCGTTCGGCCTGCTCGCGCATCGCCTCCAGCTGCTCCCTGGCTTCCTCTTCTCTTGCGCTGCGATCAGCCCGGAGCGCGCCCACGAGCCCCGCGACGGCAGAGGCGATGCCGGCCGCCGCGCCGATGGCTCCCGGGATCAGGCTGAGCTTGCCGAGAAGGTTTCGGTCTCCGAGCGACACCCTGTCCAGGCTGTCGCTCAGCTCCTTCGCGTTGTCGAGCGCGTCGGCGAGGCCGAGCGCGAAGTTCCGTGCGTCATCGGAGAGATTTCCGAACGTGTCGGCAAAGCGCGTGAGGGCGCGCAGGCTGACCGCGACGGTGCGGAGCGTGAAGACGAGGTCCTGGCCCTCCTCGTCGGCGCGCTCGAGTTCGCGCGCGATGGCCGCGATCGCGTCCCGGTCGGCGTCCGTAAACGTGCGGAGCGCGCCCGGTTCGATGGCCCCGTCGCTGCCAAACATGCTCCCCTGGTCCGCTCCCGAGCGGCTTCGCATGTGCCGGCGCACGGCCACCTGAGCGGCCGAGTCCATGGCCGTGATCGCCTCTACGACGTACTGGGCCGCCTGGCGCATCTGGTCCACGACCCGGCGGGAGCGCGCGAGGGCCTCCTCGGCAAGCGTGATGCGGATCCTCGCCAGGCGGATCGCCTCTTCGAGGCCCTCCCGCTCCTCTTTCGTCGCCTCTCCGGAGAGGCCCGCTCGGAGGCGGTAGAGTTCGGCAATTTCTGCTTCTGCTTGCTGCCGGTCTTCGATGGCCCTCCGCTCCTTGTCGGAAGCGGCGAGCGCGGCCTCCTGCGCCTGGAGCACTTTTCCGAGCCCCTCTTGCAGCTTTTCCAGATCCAGGCCCGCCCCTCCGGGGAAGTCGCCCCCCGTCCGGTCCCGGGCAAGCCGCTGCTGCGTCTCCCGGAGGTCTGCCAGCATCCGCTGCACGGCCTCCAGGGTAGCCTTCTGCTCGTCATAGGCGGCCGTGCCTTCCTGTAGGGCGCCGACGATGCCGACGAGGCGCTCCTCCTCGGCCGCGTAGAAGGCGATGCGCTTGTTCAGGTCCTGTGCGATCTCCCCAGAGACCGCGTGCTGTTGCCTGACCAGGCCCAGCACTTTCGACTCGGCGCTGGCGAGCGCGTTGGACAGGCGCAGCCGCTCCGCCTCACGCTGCTGCCCTGCCGTAACGGTCGCGAGGGCGCCCACTCTCCCAGCCGAGCCCACCCCCGGTATGCTCCGGTCTCGAAACTGCCGCTCGCCAAGCCCTGCAAGCTCAGCCGCAATGCGGTCCCGCTCGGCCTTGGCGGCGGCGAGCGCGGCCTGCAGTTCACGCTCGCGCTGGGCGAGCATGGCCCCGCCCATCCGCTCGATCTCGGTGATGGCCTTCCGGGTTTCCTCCTGCACGCGCCGCATCGACTCAGCCGCCTCGTCCGTGCGGTCCCGAAAGAGGACCCACGCGAGGCCCGCCGAGGTCAAGACGGCGATGAGCGCCCCGATCCCCGAAGAGGCCACGGCCGCGTTGAAGCCCTTTACGGCGACGGCTGCCTGCGTGCTACGCGCGGCGACTGTGGCCTGCGCTGCGGCGAGGAGAACCTGCGCGTTGCGATAGGCGATGGCCGCGGCGGTCGCCACGCGCGTGGCGACATTGTAGGCCTTCACGCCGGCCACGAGCGGCAGCATCACGGCCGTCGCGCGCGCGATGACCGGCGCCCAGTCGCGTAGCGTGGAGGCTACGGCCTTGGTCGTGCGCCAGGCGGCCCGGAGCGCCGTGTCGATGCGCTCCCCCCAGGCCTCCAGCTCGCCGCTCTCGGAGGCGCGGCCCACCTCGTCCATGAACGCCTGGAGATCGGCACGGAGGTCCGAGAAGAGCCCGGCCGTCGAATCGCGCACGATGCGGGCCGACTCGTCGCGGAAGGTTGAGAGGAGGCCAAAAAAAGTACGGCTCTGGCGCTCCATGAGGCCGCCGAAGCGCTCTTGCATGCCCTGGGTCAGGATCTCTATGGCCTGCCGTGCGGGAATGAGCCCCTGCTCGGTGAGCTTCATGACCTCCTGCGTGCTCCGGCCGATGCCGCGCGCGAGCATGCCCCAGGCAGGGATGCCGGCCTCGGTGAGCTGGTTCATCTCCTGAGCGCTCACCTTGCCGCGGGCAAGCATCTGCCCGAGGGCGATCGAGATGCGCCCGACCGCCTCCTCCATCCCCTGCGGCGCGGCCGAGGCGGCGCTCCCGATGGC
Organism: Rhodothermales bacterium; assembly: GCA_033721675.1. GTDB lineage: Bacteria > Bacteroidota > Rhodothermia > Rhodothermales > JAWWAN01 > JAWWAN01. The sequence continues at coordinate 4,817 of JAWWAN010000304.1, forward strand.
TTCGATCTTTTCAAAGACCTCGTCCGCCGCAAAGCCGAAGGTGAGGAGGCGCTGCACGGCCGCCTGCAGCCCTGCCAGCTCGAAGGGCGTCCGCGCGGCGAAGTCTTCCAGGCGAGAGAGGAAGGCGTCCACGTCCTGGCCGGAGCCCCGGAGGAGCTGCTCGAAGGAGATCCTGCTTTGCTCCAGGCGGCCGTTGAGCGCAAGCACTTCGCGCGAAGCGCGGGCGAAGAAGACGCCGAGGAAGCTGCCGGCCACCAGGTAGCGGAGGCGCGAGAGGGCGCGGCGTACGCGGGAGGCGGCGCTCTCGGTCTCATCGCCCCACCGCCTAGCCTTCATGCGGGCGCGGTCGGTCTCGATGCCGACCCTCTGGAAGGCGCCTGCCATCGCGCGGCTCAGCTCCGGGCCTACGG
>JAWWAN010000305.1:0-5210 GCA_033721675.1 Rhodothermales bacterium
CCCCTTGTCATCCCGTTCTTCCCCCCTGTCATCCCGTTCTTCCCCCCTGTCATCCCGTTCTTCCCCCCTTGTCATCCCGAGCGAAGTCGAGGGATCTCGCCGTCGAAAATATGCAGCGGCGACGAGATTTCTCCGCCCGGTCGGAATGACCCATCGGGTTGGGTCGCATACGGAGCAGGGGGGCAATAGCCTCCGTCCCGTTTTCAGGTTCCGCATGTCCGTCTCTTCAGCGGCGGGCGAAGTAGCGCTCGGCCTCGGCGATGTGGCCGGGGAGGACGAAGACGATGGCGCGGTCGCCGGGCTCGATCTGGGTCTCGCCCGTGGCCACCTCCACGCTCCCGTTGCTGTGCACGACGGCGCCCATCAGCATCCCGTCCGGCACGGCGAGTTCGCGCAGCGGGTTCCGGGTGACGCGCGCGCGGGGAGCCGCCTCGATCTCCAGGATCTCGGCGTCGAGGCCGTGGATCGTGGCGACGCTGAGCACGTGCTTGCCCCGCAGGAAGCGCAGGATCTCGCGCGAGACGGCCAGCTTCTTGCTCACCGCCGCGTCGAGCCCAATGGCCTGGCTGATGGGGATGTAGGCGCCCTTGGAGAGCATCGCCACGGTCTTCTGCACGCCCAGGTGCTTCGCCATCAGGCACGTCACCAGGTTGGATTCCTCGTCCTCGGTCACGGCCACGAAGGCGTCCATCTCGCCGAGCCCTTCGAGCACCAGCAGGTCGATGTCCGTGGCGTCGCCGTGGAGCACGAGCACCTCCGGCAGGTCCTCGGCGAGGCGGCGGGCCTGCTCACGGTCCGGCTCGACGAGCTTGACGCGCTTGCTCTTCGTCTCGGAGAGCTGCGCGGCGATCCGGGCGCCCACCTGGGTGCCGCCAAGGATCATCACGTGCTGGATGCGGGCGTCGCTCTTGCCCATGATGCGGGCCACGTGCGGGATGACCTTGGGGCGCGCCAGGACGAAGATCTGGTCGCCCCGCCGGATGCGCTCGGCCCCGCGCGGCAGGATCGTGCGGATGCCGCGCCCGATGGCCATCACGCGGAACGTGAGATTCCGGTTCTCGACGGCCACCTCCTGGAGCGTCCGCCCGATGACCGGCGCGCCGGCGTCGATGCGCATGCCGACGAGGTGGAGGCGCTCGCCGCAGAACGTGAGCACGTCCGTGGCGGAGGCGCGGCGGATCAGGCGCGTGACCTCGGCCGCCGCGCTCTCCTCCGGGTGGATGATCAGGTCGATCCCGAAGTCGGTGGCTTTCAGGATGGACTTGCTGCGCGAGAGTTCGTCCGAGCGCACGCGCGCCACCGTCGTCTCCACGCCCAGCCGGTCCGCCATCATGCAGGCGATGACGTTGACCTCGTCGATGGCGGTGACGGCGATGAGCATGTCGGCCTTGCGGATGCCGGCCTCTTCGAGGACGGCGGCCGAGGTGCCGTTGCCGTGGAGCGCCATCACGTCCAGCTTGCCCCGGACGTCGGTCAGCGCCTCGGCGTCGAGGTCGATCACGACGACGTCGTGCTGCTCCTGGGCCAGGATGCGCGCCACGTCGAAGCCGACTTCCCCCGCGCCGATGACGATGATTCGCATGGTGTAGAATGCTTAGTGACGGGCCACTGGGGACGGGCCACTGGGGGCTGGGGGACTGGGGGCTGGGGTGAAGACCCCGTACGCCTGTGCTATCCCCAGTCCCTAGTGGCCACCCCCCAGTCCCTACACAGGCCACGCCTGTTCCTGCCAGGCTTGCTCCCAGAACATCCACTCGTAGCGGGTGGAGACGGCGAAGGCCTCCACGGCGCGCGCGCGGGCGGCTTCGTCGTGCGCGTCGGCCAGCCGCTGGAGACGGGCGAGGAGCGCGTTCGTGTAGGTGACGAAGCCGGGGTCCGCGTAGGTGCGGAGCCAGTCGGCATAGGGATGGGCGTCTGGCGGCGGGCCGTGCGCCTGGAGCAGATGGCGGCCGAGGGCGGTGTAGAGCCAGGGGCATGGCGCCAGCGCGGCCACGGCCTCGACGAGCGTCCCGCGCTGCGCGGTGGCCGTCATGTGGTCCTGATAGGCGCGGTTGTTGGGCGTCAGCGCGAGGCGGCGGATGTCGTCCGGCGTGTACCCGAGCTGCTCCCCGTAGCCCGCGTGCAGCTCCCCTTCGACGACGAGCGCCAGCCGGGCGGCGTCGATGAACCACAGCTTGTCTTCGGGCAGCACGCAGCGGGCCGCGACGAGCGCGCAGGCGTCGGCGAAGGCTTCGAGGTAGCGCGCGTCCTGCATCTGGTAGAACCGGAAGCGCGCGGCGCTGAGCGAGCCGTCGGCGAGGGCCTCGACGAACGGGTGGCGGAAGGAGGCGCCCCAGGCGTCGCCGGCGGCCTCCAGGCAGCGCGCGGCGAACGGCGGCGCGGTCACCTCAGGCGGCGCCTCCAGCATGGTGGGGTCAGGGTGCATCGAGCGCGGGCAGGCTGCGGGTGGGAAGCGAGAGCGCAAGATACAGGGGCGTGCCGGCCCTCCGCAAAGGGGCCGGGCAACCATCGTGTCTCTTCACCGGGGCTTCGCCGGCGGCCTACGCCTCGGCCAGTGGCAGGCGCACCCAGAACGTCGTGCCCACGCCCGCCTCCGTCTCGAAGCCGATCGCACCGCCATGCTCCTCGACGGTCTTGCGGGCGATGGCGAGGCCCAGCCCCGTGCCGCTCGTCTTCGTCGAGAAGTTGGGCTCGAAGATCTTCGCGTGCAGCGCGTCCGGGATGCCCGTCCCGGTGTCGATGACGGCGGCGTAGGCGCCCTCGCCCTCGCGCTGCGTCGTGACGCGGACGGCCCCGGCGCCGTCCTCGGGGAGGGCCTGGATGGCGTTCTTGAGCAGGTTGATGAACGTCCGCCGCAGCTCCTCCTGGTCGGCCTCGACCACGAGCGGCTCCGGCGCCAGGTCCAGGGCGATCTCGGCCTCGGCCTCGTTCTGCATCAGCCGCACGGCCTGGCGGACGACCTCGTTGAGGTCGAGCCGTTCGAGCACGCGGGTGGGCATGCGGGCGAACGTCGAGAAGTCGTTGGCGATGCGGGCGAGCGTGTCGATCTGTTCGATGAGCGTGCCGGTGACGCGCTCGAAGAGGCGCGCGAAGCGGGCGTCCGGCGCGGGCGCCGGGGCGGCCTCGCCGGCAGCGGCATCGTCGAAGGTGCGGCGCAGGTGCTGCACCGAGAGCTTCATCGGGGTGAGCGGGTTCTTGATCTCGTGGGCCACCTGCCGGGCCATCTCGCGCCAGGCGAGCTGGCGCTCCTGCTGGGCAAGCTTGCGGCGGCTCTCGGCGAGCTGCTCCTGCATCTCGTTGAACGTCTCGACGAGCTCGCCGATCTCGTCGCGCGTGCCGACGGGCAGCTTGCGCTCGAAGCGGCCGCGGGCGACGTCGCGGAGGCCGGTGCGGAGGCGAGCCACGGGGCGGGCGAGGGCGTTGGCGAGGAGGGCGGCCGTCGCCATCACCACCACCACGAGCAGCAGGAGCGCGCCGAAGAGGTAGGCGAGGGTGCGCGCCCGCTCCTCCTCGATCCGCTCCTGCTCGGGCAGCGTCGGGATGGAGACGACGTAGGCGGGGCGCCCCTCTTCGTCCAGCAGCGCCCGGTAGCCGGCGGTATAGCGGAAGCGGCCGAGGCGCTCCTCGGCGTAGGTGAACTTGTACCCATCGTAGTAGAGCGCCTCGTAGGCGCCGATGGGCAGGCGCTCGTCGAGCAGGCGCTCGTAGCGGAACTGCGGGCGGCTGCTGCGGATGAGGCGGCCGTCCCGGTACAGGTTGAGGTCGAGCCCGACGCGCGCCGCCAGGGAGTCGAGCCGGACGCGCTCGACGACGCGGTAGGGCAGCTCTTCGCCGCGCGCTTCCAGCACGAGGGCGTCCTCGACGCGTTCGAGGTGCTGCCGGAGCCAGCTCTGCACGGCGCGCTCGTTCTCTTCGCTGACGACGCGCACGCCGAGCGCGCCCACGGCGAGGATCGCGAAGATGCCGACGGCGAGGAAGGCGTTGAGCACCTTGTCTCGGAAGCGCACGCGGGGTGCGGGCAGCACGCCCGCCCGGCGGCGCAGCACCAGCCCGGCCCCGAAGAAGAGGAGCCCGATCATCAGGCCCGCCACGGTGAGGCGCAGCAAGTAGTACAGGTGGTCGAACGGCGCGAAGGCGGGCACGCGCACGGCGTCGATCATCTGCTGCTCGGGCGTCAGCAGCGGCATCCGCGCCTCGAACGGCTCGCGGCGGTAATAGGAGAGGTACCGCCGCTCGTCGACCCGCTCGCTGCGCCAGAGGTCTTCGCGCGCGACGAGCGCCTGGCGCACGGCCGGGTCGAGCCGGTACCGCCCGAAGTCGCGGCCGGAGCTGCGGACGAGGACGCCGTCGCGGAACTCGGCGAGGGAGAGGCTGGCGTAGAGGTTGCCGTAGCCGGAGGGCAGCAGCACGCGCAGCAGCGGCACCCCGCCGCCCTGCTGCCACAGCGGCCGGGGCTCGGCCTGCGCCAGGATCCACCCCTCGGGCGGGTCGCCCACGGGCAGCAACCCCACGTACTGGAAGCGGTCCGGCTCGCGCCCGGTGAACTGATCGACGAGCGGCCCGCCCTCGCCGCGCTCGGCATACATCTGGCGGGCGATGTCGAAGACGTCGGCGTCGAGCTGGTCGAGCGCGGACGGCCCGAGCCGCTGCTCGGAGACGCCGAACCGGCCGGCGGTGCGGCCCTCGGCGTCGAGGAAGCGGAGGTGGACGTCGTAGGGCGTGCGCGTGGCAGGCAGCGCCGTGCGCAGCAGCGTCATCGCGAGCGAGTCCAGCGTGTCCTGCCGGCGGGCGTCGCCGGGGGGCGCGGCCAGGGCGCGGCGCAGCACAGGGCTCGCGGCGGCCTCGGAGAGCACCCGTTCGAGCGCGAAGAGGACGCCGGGGTCGCGGCCCTCGTCGAAGAACTCGGCGGCGTCCTGCATGCGCTGGCGGCGCTGCACGTCGAGCCCGCGGAAGACGAGCGGATAGAGGAGGATGCCGGCCATCAGCGTGATGGGCAGCACGCTGCGGAGGGTGAGCCATTCGAGCGCGCGCCCGCGCTGCCGCACCGCGCCGGCAGCCACGCCGAGGCCGACGGCGACGAACGCCAGCGCCATCGTGAGCGGCAGCACGCGCCCGAGCCCGGCGGCGTAGAGCAGGATGCTGGGGAGCGCCACCGCCACGGCCCCCGCGAGCGCCGCGGCCCACCCCGCCACCGGCATCGCCGGTTTCTC
>JAWWAN010000306.1:0-5203 GCA_033721675.1 Rhodothermales bacterium
AGCGCGTAGAGCACCAGGTTGATACCGACGAGCAGCAGAATGGTAGTGAACGTGACGTTGGCGGCCGCTCGGTAGGCCCGCGCGCCCGCTTTGACCGTGCTCGGTTTCATAACGAATCGGAATGATTTGTCCCGGATCTCTCTCGACCCGCCGCGTCATGTATGCGGATCTTGCTATTCCTATAGGGGTTGCTAGCTCCTGTCTTCCGGTGTCTGCCCCCCGTCGAACCGTACCGAGCCTCAGTGATGCCCTGTGCTTCCCCTCGCCTGCGCGCCGCACTGCGGCTCCTCGCAGCCGTGCTCTTCGTCACCGCCTCGGCCGGCCCCGCCCGCGCCCTCCAGAGCGACACGACGGAGGTGGTCGTCGATGCCGGCGTGCGCCACCAGGTGATGGAGGGCTTCGGCGCGACGACGCTCTCGCTCGTCTTCGCCGAGGACAACCTCACGCCGGCGCTGCGGCAGGCGGCCATCGAGGCCGTCTACGGGCAGGTGCAGCTCAGCATGGGCAACCTCCAGCTCGGCATCGTCGAGACGCCGGCCGACGCCTCGGACCCCTGGGGCCAGCGCGCCAACGACGACGGCGACCCCTTCACGATCAACCCGGACGGGTTCAACTGGGCGGGGTCGGTCGCGATGAAGGAGCGCGTGATCGACTTGGCCGAGCCGCTGGGCTTCGACAACTACTACCTCGCCCACGGCATCAACGTGCGCTGGGCCATGCCCTGGCTGAAGCCCCTCCGCGAGACCGACTACGACCGCTACCTCGACGAGGCCGCCGAGCACATCCTGGCCGGCCTCCTCTACTGGCGCGACGCCTACGGCCTCGTCCCGCGCTACATGCAACCCTTCAACGAGCCCCTCAGCGGCAACTTCGAGCTCGACGGCGGCACGGTCCGGGAGGTGGTCGATATCGTCAAGCGCGCCGGCGCCCGCCTGCGCGCCGAAGGGTTCAGCGACGTGCTGTTCGTGGTGCCCAACGAGGAGACCGAGCGCAACTCGCTGGACGTCGCCGCCGCCCTCCTGGCCGACCCCGAGGCGCGGCAGTACGTGGGCGCCATCGGGTACCACCCCTACCCCTACGGCTCCACCTATTCGAGCGTGCGCGCCATCCTGGAGACCTCCGGCCGGGGCGCGCCGGACGCCGGCAAGATCGCCGTGCGCAACCAGCTCCGCAGCCTCGCCGCCCAGCACGGCATCCCGGTCTGGATGACGGAGGTCACGCAGGGGCCGGGCAACGCGGACTTCCCCTTCGGGGCGATGGAGAACGTGCGCGGCCGGGCCATCCACATCCACGACGAGCTGGTCTACGCCGACGCCGCGGCCTACTTCGGGATGAACAACATGTGGGACCTGCGCGCGCACCAGGAACACTTCGGGGGGGACCGCAACTTCCTCGGCGAGCAGAGCACGATCGGCCTGATCAACAACGAGACCGGCGAGGTCTTCATCTCGGGCATGGGCTACGCCATCGGCCACTACGCCCGGTGGGTCAAGCGCGGCGCCGTCCGCATCGGCGCCGCGAGCAGCGACCCGCTCCTGCAGGTGACGGCCTTCGACGACGCGGCGCGGGACCGGATCGTGCTGGTACTCATCAACAACGCCGAGACGGCCCGGCCCCTCCGCGTCGTGCTCCAGGGTACCTCGGCCGCCGGCACCGTCGGCGGCGAACAGTCGGCGGGGACGGCCCGGTGGCAGCCCCTCCCGGCCTTCGCGCCGGCAGGCCCGCAGCGCGTCGCGCTCGCGGTGCCCGCCCGCAGCGTGACGACGATCGCGATCCCGACGACGAGCGCGCCCGTGGGCACGGAGCCGCCGGAGACGCCGGACGGGCTCGCCCTGGGTCCCACCTACCCCAACCCGTCCGGCGGCGCCACCACGATCCCGTTCTCGCTCCCGGCGCGAGACAGCGTCTCGCTGCGCGTCTTCGACGTGCTCGGCCGCGAGGTCGAGACGCTCGTAGACGGGGTGCTCCCGGCAGGCCGCCACGCCGCCGTGTTCGACGCGCGGGGCCTTCCGAGCGGCCTCTACCTGTATCGCCTGGAGACGCCCTCGGGGAGCCGGAGCGGGCGGCTGATCGTCGAGCGTTAGAAACGGCCAGAGGACCGGAGCGCCTGCCCGTACGGCGGCACGCGCTCCGATCCTCCGATACCGCTCGCGGCCTCCCGGATGCCGTCCTACTTCTGCAGCACGAGCTGCCGCACCTCCACCTGCTGCCCCACCTGCAGCCGGTAGAAGTAGACGCCGCTGGCGTGGGAGGAGGCGTCCCACCGCACCTCGTGGACGCCCGCCGTATGCTCCCGCCCGGCGAGCCGGGCCACCTCCTGGCCGAGCAGGTTGTACACCGCCAGGCTCACGAAGGCCGCCTCCGGCACGGTGTAGCGGATCGTGGTGCTCGGGTTGAACGGGTTGGGGTAGCTGTGCGAGAGCGCCTCGCCGGGCGCCTCCACGGCGGCCTCGCCGGCGAGCCGCGCCGCCGGCAGCGCGCCGGGCTCGACCACCTGCAGGAAGCTCATCATGCCGCGCGTGGAGTGCTCGAAGATGTGGCAGTGCAGCACCCACCCGCCCGACGTGTCGGAGCCGGGCACCTTGCCGGAGGCCAGCACCTGCCCCTCGCGGCCGGTGTCGTCGAACGTGACGGCCAGGCGCGTGATCGTGCGGCTGCGGCCCTTGGCGCCGGGCCGCTTGGGCAGGAGGATGGTGTCTTTGTTCTCCAGGTAGGGCGCCGGCACGGTGTAGTTGTTCGCCGGGTTGTCCATGTCCACGTACTGCGTCTCGATCAGCTGGAACGAGAACCCGTGGGGGTGGAAGTTGTGATCGCCGCCGGTGAGGTTGTTGATCTCCCAGATGCGGGTCTCGCCGACCTCCACCATCGGGGCGTCTGCGGGGGTGATCTGGGGGAACGGGTTCGGCATGCCGTTCTTCATCTGCACGAAGAAGGTGACGTCGCCGTCGCCGTTGGGGGGCGTGTGCCCGAACATGAAGGGGATCGGGGCGGCCCCGGCCGCATTGATGGCCGAGAGGGTACGCAGCGCGGCCGGCGGCACGTATTCGTCGCCGCCCGGCGGGCCGGTGGCGATGAACGTCATCAGCACCTCGGGCGGGCGCGCGCCGTCGTCGTCGGCGTCGCCGATGCCGATATTTCCGTTGGGCATATAGAAGACGCTGTGGCGACCCCGGTCGACGTCGTGCCACTCGACGTCGATGGGGCCGGGCGTCAGGGGCGTGAAGACGACGTCCGCGCGCTCGCCGGGGGTCAGGAGGAGGCCGCGGGAGCGGTCGGGCTCGGGCGTCTGCTCGATGGGCAGGATCTCGATGGGCGCCTCCAGCAGGCCGCCGTCGCCGCCGATGCGCCACATCCGGTGGCCCTCGATGGAGACGCGCATGAAGCGGGAGTTGGAGGCGTTGACGAGGCGGAGGCGCTGCGGCACGCCCCGGCGCACGCGCGCCCGCCGGTTGGTCCGGCCGTTGACGAGAAGCGTGTTGCCCTCGCGGCCGTTGAGCTGCATGAGCGCGTTCTCCAGCGGGTCCGAGGGGAACGGCTCGGCCACGCGCCCGTGGTCGTCCAGCAGGATGTCGTCGAGGATGAGCACGTGCTCGTTCTCGGGCAGCTCCAGGGCCTGGTCCTCGGCCGGGTCCCGGATGATGAGGGCACCGTAGAGCCCCTTCTCCACCTGCTCGTTGCTGCGGATGTGCGGGTGGTACCAGTGCGTGGCGGCGCGCAGCAGCGGGAACTCGTAGCGGAAGTAGCCGCCGGGCGGCACGGCCTCCTGCGAGATGTTGCTGCCGTCCATGTGGGCCGGCACGTCCACGCCGTGCCAGTGCACGGTGGTCTCCTCGGGCAGCAGGTTGAGGAAGTGCACGACGAGCGTGTTGCCCACGTTGGCCTCGATCGTGGGGCCGGGCGTGCCGCCGTTGTAGGTCCAGACGGGCGTGCGCGGCCCCGGCCCGAAGCGGACGGTGTTTTCGTGGGCGATGAGCAGGATCTCGACGATGTCGGGATCCGGGTTGAGATCGACGGCCTTGCGCGGCGAGATGCGCGAGGGGGGCGCGATGCCCGGGGCGTCGCCGCCGGGGGTGAACGCTTGGGCCGTGCCCGGCGCCACCCCGAGGAGGAGCGCCAGACCGGCGAGAAGACACACGAGCGTAGGATAGCTGATCCGCATGAGAACCCTTGTTGTATTGAGCGATGAGAAGCGTCCTGAACAGTGTCCCGGCGCCGCGAAGAAAGCAGGGCCGGTGGTACCGCCGTGAATAGAGGGGGGAGGGCGGCGGGGAGCGTGTGGGTACGCCCGGAGGCGCGCGTTTTCTAGACATGATCGCAGCTGGTGCCGGGTCCCATCACATATCCGACGAACTCTCCAAGGCCCCAGCACGTCATCGAAAGTACGGAAAGGGGCAGACTGATGAGGAAGGCGTTCCGGTGGCGCCGCCGGGGGAGCTGGGCGCGCACGAGCCGGGCGGTCAGGAGGGCGGGGAGGGCCGGCGCGGCGAGGGCGTACCCCAACCGCATGGCGGCGGAGCTGCTGGCGGTGCGCATCGCGGCGAAGCACCGGCCATGCCGAAAGCGGCGGCGCAGGTACGCCCCCGGCCGGTACCGCTTCGCGTCGGTGACGACCATCGCGGGATGGGCGTAGAGTACCACGCCGGCCTCCTGCAGCGCGCGGCACCATCGGGCCTTCCAGAAGGCAGGCTCCACATATTCCCGGCCGTGCGCCAGCATCTCCCGCCGGAAGGCGAGGTTGTTGCCCGGCAGCACCGGCGCGGCGCCCGCCGCCAGCGGCAGCATGAAGGCGCCGTAGTCGCAGAAGTAGGCGGCCCAGTCGGTCCAGCCGCCGCCCGGGCCGGGCTCCACCGCCCCGCCGACGACCGGGTGCGGCGCCTCGTGGATCCGCGCGACGGCGGCGAGCCACCCGCCGGCTACCACCGTGGCGGCGTCGGTGACGGCCAGGACGGCGCCGCGCGCCCGCCGCAACCCCGCGCCCCACAGCACCGGCATGGAGGCGCCCTCCGGCGCATCGATGAAGACGACGCCGGGGTGCCGCTCCCGCAGCGCCCGCCCCGCGCCGCCGGCGCAGGCGACGAGGATCTCCACCGGCCCGGGGCGCTCTTGCGCGGCGAGCGCATCCAGGCACCGCCCGGGGTCCTGCCCGGCGCCGGCCGCGACGACGACCGACAGCAGCGGCGCGGCCGCCGCCTCGCCTCCGGGG
>JAWWAN010000307.1:0-5199 GCA_033721675.1 Rhodothermales bacterium
ACGCCGGAGGTGCCGTAGATGGTGTAGGCCGTGGCCTCGGCGTAGTCGATGTCCGCGCGGATCGTGTGGAGCGGCACGCGGCCCTCCAGGTACTGCTCCGTGCGGCCCATCTCGGCGCCGCCCAGGCGGCCGCCCAGGCGGATGCGGACGCCCTCGGCGCCCATGCGCATGGCGGCCGTGATGGCCTGCTTCATGGCGCGGCGGAAGGACACGCGCCCCTCCAGCTGCTGCGCGATGTTCTGCGCGATCAGGCTGGCGTCCAGCTCGGGCCGCTTGATCTCGCTGATGTTGATCTGGATGTCCTTGTTGGTGAGCTTCTTGAGCTCCTCGCGCAGCTTCTCGACCTCGCTGCCGCCACGCCCGATGACCACGCCGGGGCGGCTCGTGTGCAGCGTCAGGATCACGCGCTTGGGCGTGCGCTCGATGACGACGCGGCTCAGCCCGGCCCGCTTCAGGCGGGCCGAGAGGTAGCGGCGGATCTCTTCGTCTTCGACGAGCTTCTCCGGGAGGTCCTTCTCGGCGTACCAGTTGGAATCCCATCCTCGGATGATGCCGAGGCGGAACCCGATGGGATGCGTTTTCTGGCCCATATCGCTAGTGCGGAATTCGGATTGCGGGATGCGGAGTGGATGCCCGGTGCGAGCGTGCCGCAATCCGGAATCCGGAATGAATCGTTAGTTGACGTCGTCGTCGGCGCGCTTGGCGATGACCACCGTGAGGTGGCTCAGCCGCTTGTGGTACGGATGCGCCCGCCCACGCGCCGCCGGCCGGAACCGCTTGAAGACCGGCCCCTCGTCCACCCGGACCTCCCGCACGACGAGGTCCTCCTCGTCGAACCGCTCCTCGCGGTGCTGGTCGATCAGGTTGTAGACGGCCGACTTGATCGTCAGCTCGACGGGGCGCGTGGCGGCCTGCGGCATGAAGTGCAGCGCACTCAGCGCCTCGGCCACGCTCCGGCCTCGGATGGCGTTGACCACCCGCCGCATCTTGCGCGGCGAGCTGCGGATGTATTTGCGTACCGCTCGTGCTTCCATGATCTCGTAGGTTGGGGGTCGAAGGGGCGGACGCCGGGGGGCGGCTCGGGGCCGGCCCGCGCGGGCGCCTTCGACGGGCTATCGGCGTGCGCGCTTGTCTTTCTTGGAGCCGGCATGGCCGCGGAACGTGCGCGTGGGCGAGAACTCGCCCAGGCGGTGCCCCACCATGTTCTCGGTCACATACACCGGGATGAACTGCTTGCCGTTGTGCACGGCGAACGTGTGCCCGACGAACTCGGGCGTGATCATCGAGGCGCGGCTCCACGTCTTGACCACTTTCTTCTTGCTGCCCCGGTTGAGCTCGTCCACCTTGCGCTGGAGCTTGTAGTAGACGTAGGGCCCTTTCTTGAGCGAACGTGCCATGATTCGGTGTCGGATTTTAGCGTTTCGCTTGGAAAATCGTTAGCGGCGTTTCTTCGAGCGCTTGCGGACGACGTACTTGTCGGACGGCTTGTTCTTCTTGCGCGTCTTGAAGCCTTTGGCGGGCTGGCCCCAGGGCGAGCGCGGGTGGCCGCCGGAGGCTTTGCCCTCGCCGCCGCCCATCGGATGGTCGATCGGGTTCATCGCCACGCCGCGCGTCTTCGGGCGCACGCCCAGCCAGCGCTTGCGGCCGGCCTTGCCCAGATCGATGTTCATGTGATCCGGGTTGGACGTCGTCCCGATGGTGGCCAGGCAGCGGCCCAGCACCATGCGGACCTCGCCGGAGGGCAGCTTGAGCGAGACGTACTTGCCTTCCTTGGCCGTCAGCTGGGCGTAGGTGCCCGCCGCACGGGCCATCTGGGCGCCCTTGCCCGGCTTCATCTCGATGCAGTGCACGAACGTGCCCATCGGGATGGCCTCCAGCGGGAGGCAGTTGCCCAGCTCCGGCGCGGCGTCCGGCCCGCTGACGACGGTGGCGCCCACCTCCAGCTTGTCCGGCGCGATGATGTAGCGCTTCTCGCCGTCGGCGTAGACCAGCAGCGCGATGCGGGCCGAGCGGTTGGGGTCGTACTCGATGGACGCCACGCGCGCGGGAACCCCGGGCTTGTTGCGGCGGAAGTCGATCTTGCGGTAGCGGCGCTTGTGGCCGCCACCCTGGTGCCGCACCGTGATGCGCCCGTTGTTGTTGCGGCCGCCCTTCTTCTTGACCGGAGCCAGCAGGCTCTTCTCCGGCTCGGTCTTCGTAATGGTGTCGAAGGCCGAGACCGAACGCTGGCGCATGCCCGGCGTGATCGGCTTGAGCTTACGAATCGCCATGATGATCGGTGGATCTCTGGGGGCTTACCTGCATGCCGTCGCGGCGTGCTTTGCGCCCCGGTGGGGAGTAGGCCCTGGGCACCGTGCACCGGGGATGCGATCCCTCGGTGCCGGGGGCCCGGGCCCGTCGTTAGATGTTCTCGAAGAAGTCGATGGGGTCGCTGCTCGGGGTGAGCGTCACGATGGCTTTCTTGAAGCGGGCCGTGCGGCCCTCCTGCACGCCGCGCCGCGTGAACTGGCGGCGGCGCTTGCCCCGGACGATCATCGTGCGGACCTCCTTGATCTGCACGCCCGGATACCGCTCCTCGACGGCCTTCCGGATCTGAACCTTGTTCGCGTTCAGATCGACGACGAAGGCGTAGTGCCCCCCCTCCATCAGGTGGGTCAGCTTCTCCGTCACCAGCGGGCGCAGCAAAATGTCTCGGCTCATGGGTCTCTCTGATTTTCAGCGTGGCCGCGCGGCGGCGGCCTGAAGGCGGGCGGCGGGGGTCTACTCGGCGGCGGCCGGGCCGGCCAGCGTCTCGCGGAGCACCTCCAGGGCGCCCTCCTCGACGACGACGGTGGCGGCGTTGAGCAGCTCCACCGACGAGGCGTTGCGCGCCTCGCGCACGGAGACGCCCCGCAGGTTGCGGCTCGAACGGTAGAGCGCGGTGTCGTGGCCGGCCGTCAGCAGCAGCACCTTCTTACCGTTCAGCTCCAGCCCGTCGAGCAGGCCGGTGAGCCGGCTGCTGCTGGGCGCGTCGAAGCCGAAGGCGTCCACCACGCGGAGCGCGCCGAGCTGGGCCTTGTAGCTCAGCGCCGAGCGCCGGGCCAGCTGCCGCGTCTTCTTGTTGAGCTTGATGCCGTAGGTGCGCGGGCGGGGGCCGAACGTCGTGCCGCCGCTCTTGCGGATGGGCGACTTGGCGCTGCCGGCACGCGCGTTGCCCGTGCCCTTCTGGCGGTAGAGCTTGCGCGTCGAGTGCGCGTTCTCGCCCCGCTCCTTGACCTTGTGCGTGCCCTGCCGCCCGGCGGCCTGGATGCGGCGCACGTCCAACCACAGCACGTGGTCGTTCGGCTCGACCCCGAAGATGGTCTCGTCCAGCGTCACCGTCCGGCCCGCTTCGCTTCCGTCGATCGTGTAAACTTGCAGTTCCATGGCTCTATGGTCTGGAAAATGGGACGCCGGGCCGCAGCCCCGCCCTCGTCCATTTTCTATTATCCAATCCCTACTTCTTGTACAGTTCGACGAAGCCGTTCTTGGGGCCGGGCACGGCGCCCTTCACCAGGATCAGGTTGTGATCCGGGAGGATCCGCACCACGCGCAGATTCTTGACCTTCACCTGGTCGTTGCCCATCCGGCCGCCCATGCGCATGCCCTTGAACACGCGCGAGGGGTCGGAGGAGGCACCGATCGAGCCCGGGGCGCGCTCGCGGTTGTGCTGGCCGTGCGTCCGGTCTCCCACACCGCGGAAGCCGTGGCGCCGCACGACGCCCTGAAAGCCCTTGCCCTTGGACGTGCCGCGGACGTGGATCAGCTCGCCCTCCTCGAAGAGGTCCTCCACGCGGACCTCGTCGCCCAGGGCGACGTCGTCGGCGAAGCGGCCGAACTCCTTGAGGCGGCGCTTCGGCTCGGTGCCGGCGGCCTCGAAGTGGCCGCGCATGGCCTTCGTGGTGTGCTTCTCCTTCTTGTCGCCGAAGGCGAGCTGCACGGCGACGTAGCCGTCCTTGCCTTCGACCTCCTTGACCTGCGTGACCACGCACGGGCCGGCCTCGATGACCGTGCAGGGGATGTTGTTCCCCTGGTCATCGAAGACGCTGGTCATGCCTATTTTCTTGCCGAGCATGCCGCTCATTGCAATCCTCTACCGTCTGTGGCCGCCGGTGCGGCCGGATTGGTAAGCGCGAGTGGGTTCTAGGTGCGCTGCACGGTCAGCGTCACGGTGCCGGTGTAGGCACGGTCGCCGCTGAGGCCGAGCGCGATATTGAGCGTGGGGGCGCCCGTCGAGACGCGGATCCGGTCGTTGTTGACGATCTCGTAGTCGAAGGCGAGCGCGCCCAGCGGGGTGTTCAGCGTGATCGTCTCGGCGCCCTCGTCCACGACGTAGGTGCCCGGGATCGTCACGTCCGTGATGCCCTGCGCCTCGGCGACCTCGTTGTAGTCGACGGCGAGCGTGAAGTTGTTGGACGCGGTGAAGTTGACCGTGCCGGCGTCGACGAGCTGGCTGAAGCTGAGCGTCTGGTCGCCCTCGTCGTCGGCGATGCCCACGACGGCCCAGGTGCCGACGAAGACGTCGGCGTCGCTGTCGCCGTCGTCGTCGCTGCTGTCACAGCCGACGGCGGTCACGAGCAGGGCGAGGGTCAGGAACGAGTAGAAAAGCGTACGGATGTTCATGGTACATCTCCGGTTGAAAAGGAACTCGGGGGGGTGGCGAGGGCGCGGTCAGACCTTGATCTCGACGTCCACGCCGCTGGGCAGCTCGAGCTTCATCAGCGCGTCGACCGTCTTCGAGCTCGTCGAGAGGATGTCGATCAGGCGCTTGTGGGCGCGGTGCTCGAACTGCTCGCGGCTCTTCTTGTTGACGTGCGGGCTCCGAAGCACCGTGTAGACCGACTTCTTCGTCGGCAACGGAATCGGCCCGCTGACCACCGCGCCGGTGGACTTCACCGTCTTGATGATCTTCTCGGCGCTCTTGTCGATCAGCGTGTGATCGTACGACTTGAGCTTGATGCGAATCTTCTGGCTAGCCATCTAAATGCTGGGATGTGGGAAGGGGCGGCGGGAAGAGGAGTGAGTCCCCTTCCCGCCGGGTCTTCCGTGCTCTTAGTCGAGGATTTTGGCGACGACGCCGGCGCCGACCGTGCGGCCGCCCTCCCGGATCGCGAAGCGCAGACCCTCCTCCATCGCCACCGGCTGGATCAGCTTGACCCGGAAACTCGTGTTGTCCCCCGG
>JAWWAN010000308.1:0-5171 GCA_033721675.1 Rhodothermales bacterium
CCGAACGGGACGCCGCCGCCGCCCTTCAACCAGCTCAACGCGCAGCAGCGGGCGTTCGTGGCGCAGCGGCTGGGCGCGCTCACGGCGGCCATCCCGCTCCAGGCCACCACGCCCGGCACGCTCGGCATCCCGGACGCGAGCGCGCGCGGCTTCCGCACGGTCTCCGGCCCGGTAGACATCAAGCCGCTCGACCAGACCATCACCCAGACCGTGGAGCTGGGCTACAAGGGCCTGCTCGCCAACAAGGTGCTGCTGGCCGTGGACGGCTATTACACGAACAAGAAGGACTTCATCGGGCCGCTCAGCGTGGAGAGCCCCCTCGTCTACCTGGAGCGTCTGGGGGCCGACCTGGCGAACGTGCTCACGCCCATCCTGCAGGGCGCCGCGCAGCAGGACCCGCAGCTCGCCGCCCTCCTGGCCGCCTTCGGCGGGCCCCAGGGCGCCGCCCAGCAGCTCGGCCTCCTCGCCGGCGCCGGCTTCGACGGCACGCCGGTGGCCGTCGTCCAGCCGGACCAGCCCGTGCTCCCCGAAGGCAGCCCGAGCACCGAGGTGGGCGGCTTCCTTAGCTACCGCAACTTCGGCGACGTCGATTACTTCGGCGCGGACGTCTCGCTGCAGATCATCGCCACCGAGCAGCTCAGCCTCTTCGCGAATGCCAGCTTCGTCAGCGACGACTTCTTCGACGCCGAGGAGCTGAGCGAGGACAACGAGGAGCTCGCCCTGGCGCTCAACGCGCCGGCCACCAAGTTCAAGGTGGGCGGGAGCTACCGGCAGAGCGCCGGCCTCGCCGCCGAGATCGCCGGCCGGTACATCCAGGGCTTCCCCGTCAAGTCCGGCCCCTACGTGGGCGACGTCGACGATGCCTTCCTGATCGACCTCAACGTGGGCTACGACTTCCAGAGCCTGGTGGCCGGGCTGCGCCTGGACGTGGGCGTCTCGAACCTCCTCGACGACGACTACCGCCAATTCATCGGCGCCCCCCGCATCGGCCGCATGGCCATCGCCCGCCTGACGTATACGACGCCCTGAGGGTAGGGACTGGGGACTGGGGATTGGCGACTAGGGACTGGGGGGACGTTCGAGAAACCCCAGTGGCAGTCCCCAGTGGCCAGTCCCCCCTCCCCCCGTTCTTCACCGGCTTTTTCCCGTTGTGGGGCGGGCGGCTCGTTGATTACGAGGGGGCCGCGGGGTAGCTTCCTCTGCTGCACTCAGCCGTTTTTCCACCAAGCCGCTCCGCGAGGCCCGAACCCGGCCGGCCGGGGCGCCCGTGCGATGCTCGACGACTTCGCCCCCCTCTTCCTGATGATGGCCCTGGCCGCCGGGCTGGCGCTGACGCTGCTCAAGCTCGGGCAGGTCCTCGGCCCGAAGCGCGGCAACCGGGTCAAGACCATGCCCTACGAGAGCGGCATGGACCCCATCGGCTCGGCCCGCGAGCGCTACTCGGTCAAGTTCTACCTCGTCGCGATGATCTTCATCGTGTTCGACGTCGAGGTGGTCTTCATGTACCCGTGGGCCGTCAGCTTCCACGCGTTCCTGGAGGCCGGCGCCGGGCTCGGCGTGATGGCCGTCGTGGTCGTCTTCATCGTCATCCTCGCCGTCGGGCTCCTCTACGACATCAAGAAGGGCGGGCTGGAGTTCGAGTGAGGCCGGGTCTCGCTGGCTTCGGGGTTTCTGCCGGGCGCCCTGCCAGGACGCCGCTGCCCGGAGCCCCCGGATCTTTCACTTTTTTCTGAAAATCACATTCGGCGGGGCGGCCGGCCGAAACCGGCCCCGGCGGCGGCCATACAAGCCGTAGCCGTTCCGCCCGCCCACCTCCTGCCGTAGCGCGATGGACCTCCAAGAAGGGTATCTCACCACGACCGTGGACGCCGTGCTCAACTGGGCGCGGAGCAACTCCCTGATGCCCATGCCGATGGGCCTGGCCTGCTGCGCCATCGAGATGATGGCCTTCGCCGGCCCCAAGTACGACGTCGCCCGCTTCGGCTCCGAGGCGATGCGCTTCTCGCCCCGCCAGGCAGACCTGATGATCGTGGCCGGCTGGGTCAGCTACAAGATGGCCCACGCCATCCGCCGCGTCTGGGACCAGATGGCCGACCCCAAGTGGTGCATCGCCATGGGCGCCTGTGCCTCCACCGGCGGCATGCACCGGTGCTACGGCGTCGTCCAGGGCTGCGACAACTTCCTGCCCGTCGACGTCTACATCCCCGGCTGCCCGCCGCGCCCGGAGGCCGTGATCCACGCGCTGATGGACATCCAGGAGAAGATCCGCAACGAGTACTCCGTCGTGCAGGACTTCGACGCCGGCACCGAGCGCGCGGCCGCCGCCCCGGCCCGCCCCGAGGTGCTCACCCCCGAGGGGCCGCGGGTCGTCACGCCGGACGTGCTGTATCAGCAGAGCGAATAGCGACCAGTGACCGGCCACCAGCCACCGGGGTTCGGGAAGAAGATCCCGGGTGGCCAGTGGCTCACCCCGAGTCCCCACCCCATGCGCGACGACGCCCGCAACACCGAGACGAAGACGAACGAGCGGCTCACGCACGAGACGCTCAAGTTCCACTTCACGCCCGTGGAGCCGCCCACGCCCGAGGAGGCCGCGGCGAACCCGCACGCCCAGCCCACCACGCACGTGCCCGAGGCCGTCGAGGCCCTGCGCGACCGGTTCGGCGAGGCCGTCGGCGCGGTGGTGACCTACGCCGGCGAAGATACCGTCTTCGTGGAGCCGGCGCAGATCCGCGACGTCTGCCGCTTCCTGAAGGACGAGCAGGGCTTCACCTATCTGGTGGACATCGGCGGCGTGGACCGCTTTACCGAAGAGGACCGCTTCGAGGTCTTCTACAACCTCATCAACCTCGAAGGCCGCAAGCGCCTGCGCATCAAGGTGCGCGTGGACGAGGAGGCGCTGCGCGTGCCCTCCATCGTCCCGGTCTTCCGCAGCGCCGACTGGAACGAGCGCGAGGTCTACGACATGCTCGGCATCGTCTTCGACGGCCACCCGGACCTGCGCCGGATGTACATGCCCGAGGACTTCGAGTACTTCCCCCAGCGCAAGGAATTTCCCCTCCTCGGCATTCCCGGCTCGTTGCCCCTCCCGCCGCAGACCCCCGAGGGCGACCTCACGATGGATCCCTTCGCTGCTGCCCACGGCGCGAAGCCCGTCAAGAGCTACGAAGAACCCGCCACTGCCCCCGACGACGAAGAAGACTAGCCCACTGCGGAAGCCTCGCCTTCCGCACGCTGCCCTCCGCCATCCGCACCCGACCATGCCAGTAGCGCAACAGATCATCGGAGCCGGGACGAACCAGGACGTGTTCTCGTTCTGGCCGCGCCACAACGAGGCCATCTACAAGCGGCTGGAGAACAAGCACGCCTGGCTGGAAGAACGCCATGCCGGCGACGGCGGGCCGGCCGGCGAGGACGCCCGCCCCGACCCGCTGGAGCACCAGATGACGCTCAACATCGGGCCGCAGCACCCCGCCACGCACGGCGTCCTCCGCTGCGTCGTCAAGCTCGACGGCGAGCTCATCGAGAAGTGCGTGCTGGACATCGGCTACCTCCACCGCGGCATCGAGAAGCTGGCCGAGAGCAAGACGTACCAGGAGTTCATGCCCTACACGGACCGCATGGACTACCTCGCGCCCTACAACAACAACGTCGCGTGGTGCCTCGCGGTGGAGAAGTTGGCCGCCATCGAGGTGCCCGAGCGCGCGCAGTGGATCCGGACGATGCTCTGCGAACTCGCCCGCATCTCGTCCCACATGCTGTGGCTGGGCGTCGGGCTGATGGACGCCGGCGCCGTCAGCGTCTTCCTCTGGACGTTCCAGGGCCGCGAAGACCTCTACACGATCTTCGACCACATCGCCGGCGCCCGCTTCACCGTCTCGCACAGCCGGATCGGCGGGATCGCCTCCGACGTCACGCCCGAGTCGCTCGCGCTCATCCGCCAGTTCTGCGACGAGTACGAGGAGCGCATCCAGGGCTGGCGCACGCTGCTCAACCGCAACCGCATCTGGATCGAGCGCAACGAAGGCGTCGGCGTCGTCACCGCCGACGACGCGCTCCAGCTCGGCCTCACCGGCCCGAACCTGCGCGGCAGCGGCGTCGCGTTCGACATCCGCCGCTTCGAGCCCTACCTGAAGTACGACGAGGTCGACTTCAACATCCCGATCCGCACCGAGGGCGACTGCCTCGCGCGCTACTTCTGCCGGATGGAGGAGATGCTCGAATCCATCAAGATCATCCGGCAGTGCCTGGACCGCCTCCCCGAAGGCCCCATCCGCGCCGACGACGCCAAGAAGGCGTACCCGTCCAAGAGCGAGGTCTACTACTCGATGGAGGGCCTCATCCACGACTTCATGTATACGGACACGGGCGTCGCCCCGCCCAAAGACGTCTGGAGCTACCATGCCGTCGAGAGCCCGAAGGGCGAGCTCGGCTTCTACCTCCAGAGCGACGGCACCGGCAACCCGTGGAAAGTCCGGATCAACGCGCCCAGCTTCACCAACCTGCAAGGCCTGGAGCACATGATGGAGGGCCACCCCGTGGCAGACATCGTCGTGCTCATCGGCTCCATCGACCCCGTCATGGGCGAAGCAGACAAGTAAGGCTGGAGGGATGAAGGGGCTGAGGTGGGGAGGATCAGACCCCTTCCACACGGCCACCCATCCGAACATCCACACGGTACTTATGGCTGATTTCATCAAGAACCCCGTCGTGCCGCTGCCGGAACAGGATCCGGCGCCGCAGATCCCGAAAGAGGAGCTCGTCTTCACGGACGAGGAGAAGCGGCTCATCGCCCGGTTCGTCGACCAGTACCCGACGGCCGACGGCGCGGTGATGAAGGCCCTCTGGCTGGCGCAGGAGAAGTTCGGCTTCCTCCCGCCCGAAGTGGTGCAGCTCGTGGCGGACGAGGTCGGGATGCCCTATGCCAAGGCGTACGGCGTGGCGACGTTCTACACGCAGTACTACAAGCAGCGGATGGGGACGTACGTCCTCGACGTCTGCACCTGCTTCTCGTGCCAGGTCTGCGGCGGCTACGACGTGCTGCACTACCTGGAGGAGAAGCTCGGCATCCACAAGGGCGAGACCACCGAGGACGGCCTGTTCTCGATCCAGGAGGTCGAGTGCCTGGGCGCCTGCGGGTCGGCGCCGATGCTCCAGGTCACGAACGGCCC
>JAWWAN010000309.1:0-5161 GCA_033721675.1 Rhodothermales bacterium
ATCTTGTCGATCTCGTCGATATAGATGATGCCGCGCTCGGCGCGCTCCACGTTGAAGTCGGCGGCGTGGAGGAGGTGCGAGAGAATACTTTCGACGTCCTCGCCCACGTAGCCGGCCTCGGTCAGGGCGGTGGCGTCGGAGATCGAGAAGGGGACGTCGAGGATCCGGGCGAGCGTGCGGGCGAGGAGCGTCTTGCCGGTGCCCGTCGGCCCGAGGAGCAGAATGTTGGACTTTTCCAGCTCCACGTGGTCGTAGTCGTGGAAATAGTCCTGCGCCTCGATCCGCTTGTAGTGGTTGTAGACGGCGACGGCGAGGGCCTTCTTGGCGCGGTCCTGCCCGATGACGTACTCGTCGAGCGCCTGCTTGATCTCCTGCGGGGCGAGGCGGCGGCGGTGCGAGGGCGCGCGGCGCGGCGGCGCATGATGCGTCTGCTGGTACGCGGCGAGGTCGTTGCGGACGATGCCGGAGGCGTCGTGGATGCAGCGGTCGCAGATGTACACATCCGGGCCGGCCACCATCGAGGTCACTTCGTGGGCCGTGCGCCCGCAGAACGAGCAGCGGATAATGTCGTCGCCTCGGGGATCGCTCATCGACTTCGCAGCGTGGGGGGGAGAGGTGAAACGCGCGTGCAGAGCAGCATTTCATGGTAGACATATCGGGGATCTTCCGCAAGGAGTTAACCCACCCAGGGGTATTCGGATTCTGCAAAATCGCACGGGCCCGGGAGGGCGGGAAAAGAGCGCCGGGCGCCGCGTAGAAGCGAGCGGAAAGAGGGGCGCGCCCCTCCACGCCCCGCCGTCTCGCCCCGGTCCGATGCCCGACCCCGTACCCATCCTGCCGCCCGACTTCCTCGACCGCCTGCGGCGCATCGTGCCGGCGGCGCAGTACGAGGCGGTCGTGGCGTCGTTCGCGGCGCCGCAGGCCACCGGCTTCCGGGTCAACACGCTGCGGGCGGCCGTGCCGGCGGTGGTGGCGGCGCTGGAGGCGGCCGGGCTGCGCCCGCGGCCCGTCGCCTGGAAGCCGGAGGCGTTCACCGTGGCGCCGGAAGACCGGGCCGCCCTGCTGGCCTCAGACGCCTATGCCGCAGGGCGGATCTACGTGCAGAACCTCGCCAGCATGGTGCCGGCGGACGTGCTGGGCGCCCGCCCCGGCGAGCGCGTGCTGGACCTCTGCGCCGCGCCGGGCAGCAAGACGCTGCAGCTGGCCTGCGCGATGGCCGGCGAGGGCGAGCTGGCCGCCGTCGAGGTGGTCCGCAGCCGGTTCTTCAAGCTGCGCGCGAACCTGGCGGCGCAGGGCGCGGCGTTCGTCCGCACCTACCATCAGGACGGCACGAAGGCGTGGCGCTACCGCCCGGCGCACTTCGACCGGGTGTTGCTCGACGCGCCGTGCTCCACCGAGGGGCGCTTCCGCACCGACGACCCCGAGACGTTCGCCTACTGGAGCCCGCGCAAGATCCGCGAGATGGCGCGCAAGCAGCGGCGCCTGTTGTTCTCCGCCGTCCAGTGCCTGCGGCCGGGCGGCGTGCTGGTGTATTCCACCTGCACGTTCGCACCCGAGGAGAACGAGGCCGCGCTGGACAAGGCGCTCACGACCTTCGGCGAGGCGCTCCGCCTCGAACCGCTCGGCCTCGACCTCCCCGGCATGCAGCCGCCCCTCACGGGCTGGGGCGGGCGGGCCTTCCGCCACGACCTCTCCGAGGCCCGCCGCCTGCTGCCCTCCGAGACGATGGAGGCGTTCTTCGTGGCGAAGCTGCGGAAGACCGCGCCGACGGCCAGGAGGTAGCCCCGCTCGCCTTCGTCCGCGCCGGTGCGTAGCTTGCAGGCGACCCCGAGCCGGAACCCCCTCCCGCCATGCCCGATCCCTTCTTCGAGGCCGCGCAATCCGGCGACGTCCATGCGCTCGCCCGCCGCCTCCAGGCCGACCCGGACCGCTGCACCGCCTACAGCGCCGACGGCTGGACGGCGCTCCACCTGGCGGCCTACTTCGGCCACGCCGCCGCCGTCCGCCTGCTGCTGGAACGCGGCGCCGACGTGCACGCCCGCTCCACGAACGACACGGCCAACACGCCGCTGCACGCCGCCCTCGCCGGCGCCCGCGAGGCGGCCACGGTGGGCCTGCTACTCGACCATGGCGCGGACGTGAACGCGCCGGCGGGTGCGGGCGTGACGCCGCTCCACCTGGCCGCCGCCCGCGGCGACCTCGCCCTCATCGACCGTCTGCTGGCGCAGGGGGCCGTGCCCACGCCGATGGAGGGGGGCGCGACGCCCGCCGACCTCGCCGCCGAGCGCGGCCATCCGGAGGCCGCCCGCCGCCTCGCCAAGCCTGCGTGAAGGCCGGAACCATCGGCCCGCCGGCCGGATTCCAGCAGCCCCTCGGCGGCCCAGTACACCCGCGCCGCCTCGCCTTCGATCTCCGCCGCCTTCCAGATCCCGTGCTCGTCATGTCGTTGCGCCTTCGCTCCCTCTTCCTGCTGGCTGCGCTCCTCGCCGTCCCGGCGGCGGCCTGCGCCCAGGAGGCCCCCGAGGTCCCGCTGGATCTTCAGGTGGACGTCGTCTATCTCGCTTCGGACCTGCTGGAGGGGCGCGCCACGGGCACGCCCGGCGAGGCGCTCGCCGCCCGCTACATCGCGGCCCGGTTCGAGGAACTCGGCCTGACGCCCGGCGGCACCGACGGCTGGTACCAGCCCTTCGACTTCCGCTACAGCGCCAACCCCCACGCGCCCGCCAGCGAGGGCGAGATGCGCACCGGCCGCAACGTCGTCGGCGTGCTGGATCGCGGCGCCCCCCACACCGTCGTCGTCGGGGCGCACTACGACCATCTGGGGCACGGCGGCTTCGGGTCGCGGGCGCCCGGCGTGTCCGCCATCCACAACGGCGCCGACGACAACGCCAGCGGCGTGGCCGCGCTCCTGGAGATCGCCCGGCAGCTCACGGCCTCCGAGGCACGGGCCAACAACTACGTCTTCGTCGCTTTCTCGGGCGAGGAGCTGGGCCTCTACGGGTCGAAGCACTTCGTCGAGCATGCCCTTCCGGCGCTCGGCGCGGTCAACTACATGATCAACCTCGACATGGTGGGGCGGCTCTCCGCAGACCGCGCGCTCGCCATCAACGGGACGGGCACCTCGCCGGCCTTCGCCGCCGCGCTCGACGCCGCCGGCGACGGGTTCCGGATCAACCGCCACGAGTCCGGCCTCGGCCCCTCCGATCACGCCTCGTTCTACCTCGCCGGAATGCCCGCGCTGCACCTCTTCACCGGCCAGCACGCCGACTATCACAAGCCCGAGGACGACAGCCCGCGCATCAACTTCGAGGGCATCGCGGCCGTGGCGTCGCTCGCCGTCGACCTCATCGAAGCACTCGACGACGACGGCCGCCTCGCCTTCACCAAGACGAAAGACGAGGACCAGGGCCGCCGCACCGCCTTCAAGGTCAGCCTCGGCATCATGCCGGATTACGTCTCGGCGGGCGAGGGCGTGCGCATCGACGCCGTCCTCGACGGCCGCCCCGCCGCCGCCGCCGGGCTTCAGCAGGGCGACGTCATCGTGCGCCTCGGGGCCGTCGAGGTCTCCGACATCAATGCCTACATGGAGGCCCTGGCGCAGTTCGAGGAGGGCGCCGTCACGACGATCGTCGTCCGGCGCGGCGACGAGCGGATCGAGCGCGAGATCCGGTTCTGAGATGACGCGAGGGGGGTGGTATCCTGGCAATCCCTTTGGATTCTGCTCCTCCGCTCGCTGACCCCTTCCCGTGGCATTGGGCGCGGAGCCAGCGCAACCGAAGCGTCTCGCCCTCAAGAGGCATGCAGGGCGGACCCGGTGGGATCCCTCGGCTGCGCTCGGGATGACGAGGGCGCGGTCGGCTCAGGGAAGCCGCCGCTCCGACGTGCCGGGTACGTGGTCGGGAGAGAAGACCTCTATTCCACTCGTCAGGCCGCCTGCACCGCCTCGGCGCCGTGTTTCTGGATCAGCCAGCGCTCGCGGTAGAGGAAGTAGGCGGCGTCGCAGACCTTGGAGGTGTAGTAGGCGTTGAAGCCGCCGCCGACGAGGGCGCTCGTCATGGGCAGGATCTGCGCGGCCTTGGCGCCGGTGAGGCGCAGCCCCAGCGCCCGCGCCGCGTTCCGGATGGCGCCGACGAAGGCGTACTGCTCGACGGTCTGCACCGTCTGCTGCCGTGCTACGGCGTGCGAGACGCGGATCAGGGGCACGAGCGCGGCCTGCTTCGAGGCGTCGGTGGGCTGGGAGACGAGGTTCAGGATCTGGAGCGCGAAGTAGCGCTCGTGCGGGTCGGCGACGTCGAAGCCGCAGGTGGCGGCGTGCTCGCCCACGGCCCGCAGGTTGAGCGCGACGAGGCCGAGCACGTCCGGCAGGATGCCGGCGGCCCCCGCATAGCCCGCCGCCGCGCCCTGCGCCGCCGCGAGCGCGCGGTACTTGGTGTCGAGCCCGCCCAGCACCTCGTCCACGGCTTCGAGGCGGAGCGCCTGCACGTCGGCCGGGCCGTGCACCGGGTGGCCGGCCGCGCGGTATTCGCGGTAGATGCCCTCGCGCCAGACGGAGTCGTGCACGACCTCGTTGGTCAGGCGCAGGATCCCGCTGACCACGTTGTCGATGGTCCAGTCCACGCCGGGGAGCTTGCGGATGAGCTCGGTGGCGTCGTGCAGCGTTCGGTTGACGCGGGTGACGAGGTCGCCGAACCAGCCCATCCGGTCCGGGCTCTTCCAGAGGGCGATCTCGCGGAGCGCGCGGCGCTCGTAGTCGGAGAGGGTGGCAGGCGCGGGAACAGGCAGGGTTTCCATCGAGGCACGGCACAGGGGAACGGCAGACCGGATCCTTATACGGGCCGCGCCAGAAAGGTTGTGGAAGGTCCTGTGACGCTTCCCCCCGGCGCGCTCAGAAGAACCGCCGCCCGCCGCTGTTGAAGCGCGGGTTGACGACGTTCGTGAAGCGCGAACCGAACGTGTAGCTCAGCCCCACCGAGCCGAAGACCTCGAAGTTGGTGCCCAGCGCGCGGCGGCGCAGCAAGATGTCTTCCTCGCTCGCCCCGCCGGCCCGCAGCGAGAGCTGATCGCGGACGAGGGCAACGGCGCCGAAGAGGTCCAGCGAGAGGCCGCGGAAGAGGCGCACCTCCAGCTCGCTGAACAGATCGAGCCGCAGCTTCGAGAGGTC
>JAWWAN010000310.1:0-5151 GCA_033721675.1 Rhodothermales bacterium
CGGGCTGGCGCCAGCCTGGGCCGGCGAGATCCCTCGGCTTCGGCCTCCGGCCTCCGCTCGGGATGACAGGAGAGAACGGCCTTCGGCCTCCGCTCGGGATGACAGGAGAGCACAGTTTCCGCTACGGATGACAGGAGAGAACGGCCTCCGGCCTCCGCTCGGGATGACGAGGATGGGTGATGGCATGGTTTCTACCCGATGTATCCGCTACGAATGCTCTGCATGATCTCGTCTCGCCCTTGAGCCTGTTTCTTCCGTACGAGACGCTTCACTCAGGTCCAGCCATCCGGGATTCATCGACTCGATGAGCCGGGTCTTCTTTTCACGTCGCCACGCCTTCACCTGCTTCTCCCGTCGTATGGCCTCCCGGATGTCGCGGTAGGACTCATAGTAGACGAGCCGGTTCACACGATAGCGGCTCGTGAAGCCGGGCGTCAGCCGATGCTTGTGTTCCTGCACGCGCCGCGCCAGGTCATTGGTGACGCCTGCGTAGAGCGTCCGCGTTCGGCTCGCCATGATGTAGAAGAAGTACTGCTGCATTACCGCTTCAGGAGTTGTCTCTCAGCACATCGCCCCGCCCTCCCTGTCATCCCGACCGAGCGCAGCGAGTGGAGGGATCTCGCCGGTTCGGGCTGGCGCCAGCCTGGGCCGGCGAGATCCCTCGGCTTCGGCCTCCGGCCTCCGCTCGGGATGACAGGAGAGAACGGCCTTCGGCCTCCGCTCGGGAGGACAGGGAAGAAGCGCATAGTCATCGCCCGCCTCCCTTCGAGAGGGCCTCGTAATACTTCTCCACGAGCACCCGGTACTCGGCCGGGACGTCCCCCCGGCGGCCGCCGAAGAGCTTCTTCTCCAGCTCGACGAGATCGAGGCGGCGGGCAAGTTCGGTCTCGAGCTGCGAGAGCGGCGTGAAGATGTTGCGGTCGAAGTACTGCTTGGCGGCGGCCTCGTCGAGGAGGATGCCGGTATGGTCAGCGCGGGCGAGGTTGTTCTGGAGCTGCTGGAGGGGACGCTGGAGGGCGGGGTTGCCGCCGAGTTCGCGCTGGAGGCGTTCGAGGCGCTGTTGCGCGTTCTGCAACTGGCGCTGGCGGCGCGCGGCCTCGGCGCGGTCCTGCCCGCCCTGCCCGGCCGCCTGCCCCCCCTGCTGCTCGCCGCCCGGTTGCTGCCCCTGCTGCTCGCCCTGCCCCGGGCGCTCCGCCTGCGAGGTTTGCTGCTGGAGCGCCTCCATCTCACGCTGGAGGTCTCGGATCTCGTCGAGGGCGCGGGCGAGTTGCTCGTCCTCGGCGGCGGGGAGCGACTGGTCGAACGCCTGGCGCATCGTCTCCAGGTTGTCGAGCGCCCTCAGGATGTCTTTTTCGAGGCGTTCGGCGCGGTCCATCCAGCCCTGGTCGAGGGCCTGCCCGGAGGCGTCCATGGTCTCGCTCAGCCGATCCCGCTGCATCTGCTTGCGGGCTTCGCGGAGGGCCATGGCGGCTTCGGGGTCGTCAGCGCGGAGGCGTTCTTCGAGGGCGGCGGCGCCGTCGTCGAGGGCGCGGAGGGCCGCGCGGGCCTGCGCGCGTTGCTGCTGGAGCCGGTCGAGCGCGGCGCGGTCCGGCGTGCCGCCACGCTGGCGGGCGTCCTCGGCGGTGCGTTCGAGGTCGTCGGCGAGCTGCTGCTCCTGCCGGCGAAGCTGTTCGAACTGCTCGGCGAGGGCTTCGGCCTGGCGGCGGGCGCCGTCGGCGGAGGTGAGCTGGAGGTCGCGCTGGAGGTCTTCGATGCGGTTGAGGGCCTGCTGCTGGCGGCGCAGGGCCTCGTCGGCATCGCCCCGGCGGAGGGCCTGCTCGGCGCGGCGCATGTCTTCGGCGACGCGCTCCATCTGCTGCTGCGCCTCGCGGGCCTGCTGGCGGCCCTGTGCGTTCTGCCCACCCTGCTGGCGGCTCTGCTGCTGCAGCTGCTGCGCCATCTGCTCGGCCTGCTCGCGGAGTCCGTCCTGGTCGCGCTGGAGGCGGTCGATGAAGCGGCGCCGCTCGTCCTCGTCCATCTGCTCGGGGCGCGGCTGGTTGGCGAGGTTCTGCTGGCGGCGGGCGAGCTCGCGCAGTTTCTCCAGCGTCTCGTCCATCTCCTGCTGCTGTTGCTGCTGGCGCTGCTGCTGCGTCTCGTACTTATCCTTGGAGATGTCGAGTTCGAGGTCCATCAGCTCGGTCATGCGCTCCTCGGTGGCGCCGGCCTGCCCCTGGCCCTGGCCCTGCGCCACCTGGTTCTCCGTGTTCTGGGCCTCGGCGCGGCGCAGGTGCGTGAGCGCCTTGCGCTCGGGCGTGAGGGCGGGCCGGAGGCGGTCCGCGCGCAGCTCCACCACGGCGTCGGCCATCGCGTCCGTCGCCTTGCGCAGGTGTTCGACGACGGCCTGCTGCTCCTCGTTGGCGCGGAGTTCGAGCGAGAAGGCGGTCGAGTTCAGGCGCTGCTCGATCTCGGCTTTGAGCGTGGCCTGGGCCTGCACGAGGGCCTCGCGCGCCTCGTCGAAGGCGTCCGGGTCCATCGCGTCCCGCTCGCGGAGGAGGCGCCACGTGGCGGCGATGATGTCTTGCTGGCTGAGGACGAGGCCGCTGGGCTGCTGCCCCTGCCCCGGCATGTTGGCCGCCTGCCGGTACTCTTCGGCGAAGGGGATGACCTCGATGAAGTACATGTCTGTGGCCTCGGGCGCGGCGTGGAAGAAGTCTTCGGCCTCGACGTAGTACGAGATCACGTCGCCCGGCTGGAGCGTGTAGTCTTCGAGGAAGAGCAGGTGCTCGCCCGCGGCCTCGGGCGCGCGCGCAGCCGCCTCGTGCATCAGCGCGACGGTCTGCTCGGGGTCGCCGTTGACGGAGAAGCGCAGGCGCAGGTCCTTCACGCCGTAGTCGTCCGCCACTTCGGCCGCCACGAGAACTTCCTCGACGGCGTTCGCCCGCAGGTCGCGCTGCGGATCGGTGATGGTGACGAACGGCGGCTGGTCTTCGACGGGCTCGATCAGGTACTCGACGGGGAACCGGTTCTGCTTGCCCTGCGCGTCGGTGAGGCGGACCGTGTAGAAGCCGGGTTCTTCGAGGCGGAGCGCGGCGCGGTAGCGGCCCTCGGCGCCGGCGCGGAGCGGCACCTCGGCGCCGGAGTCCAGCACGAGCGCGGCCGTCTCCACCGCGCCCGTCGCGTGGACGTCCAGGGTGACGGTAGAGCCCTTCAGGCCCCGGATGTCGCCGGTGTCTTCCTCGGTGCGCGGCGCCAGCCCGGTGTACTCGGGGAAGCGATACGTGAGATCGATGCGGGCGACGGCAGGGAACTCGTAGAGCGTGATCGTGAAGGGCTCGCTGCGCGCCTCGCCGTACTCGATGTAATAGCGGATCGGCTCCTGGATGGCGAAGAACTCGTGCAGGAACGCGGCGGCCTCGCCGGTGCCCTGCTGCATCTCGACGCGCTGCCAGGCGCCCTCGCCCTCCTTGAAGACGAGCACCATCGGCCGCGTGGGCGCGTCGCGCAGGAGGACGACGACCTCCTGCGAGGCGCCGCGCTCGACCTCGGCGTCGCCGGGCTGGACGGTCAGCAGCGGGCGGGCGGCGGCGAGGACGGCCAGCCCCGGCCCGTCGCCCTCCACCACGAGGCGGTCGCGGACGGAGAAGCCGAAGACGAGGAACAGCAGCAGAAACGTGCCGGCGGCGTAGGCCAGCACCCGCTCCCGCTTCCGGTCCACGACGGTGGCCGGCGCGATACCGCGCGCGCGGCGGGCGGCGTCGTCGACGAGGCGGTCCAGCACGGCGCCGTGCTCGCGCCGCAGCACCTCGCTCTCCTCCACCTCGACGGCGCTGTTGAGGCGGTCTTCCAGCTCGGGCAGCCGCTCTTCTACGTAGAGCGCGATCTGGGCATCGCTGATCTTCTGGAAGAAGGGCCGTACGACGTACCACGCGACCACCCCCAGGACTGCCGCCGCCGTCGCCAGCGCGACCGCCAGCCGCACGCCGGGCGCGGCAGGCACCAGCGTGAAGAAGAGCAGCCAGAGCGTGGCGCCGGCCAGCAGCACGAGCAGCGCGAGGGCGCCGCCCTGCACGAGCGCCCGCCGCCGCCACCGCCGCCGGATCGCGGCGACGAGGTCGTGGACGCGGGTGGTCGAGGTGTCTCGCATCGTCGTTCCCTCCCCTGCTCTCTTCGTTGGATGGCGTGCCCAGCGAGTCCCTCCATCGTATCCCGGAGGGGGACTGTCTGGAAACGGGTTTATCTGCTCTGGGGTGTTCCGTCTTTTCGCTTTCGGTTGGCCAGCACCGTCTCGGCGGCGAAGAGCCCGAGGGCCAGCAACAGCAGCACACGCCACAGCTTCTGGCGCGGTTCTTCGTCTTCGGCGGCCATGGCGGCGGCCTGCTCAGGCGTCGTCGGCACGTCGTCCGGAGGCGGCACCACGGCTGCGTAGACCTCCTCGGCATCGCGCCCGGCCAGCACGGACTCGGCCGGGTCTACGTTGACCGAGAACGGGTAGCGCGCCGCGCCGCGCGCGGCTACGTAGTGCCCCGGCACCTCGGTCTCGCGGAAGAAGCCCGCGCCGTCGTCCCCGATGGGTACCTGATAGACGTCGCCCTCGGGCGTGCGCACGTCCCATGTCTCCCCGGGCCGGCCGGCCAGCGCCACCGCCTCGCCGATGGTGTACTGGTACCGCTGCGCCCCGCTCTCGGCGGCATACGCGGCGAGCTGGTAGACGAACGGCACGTAGCTCTCGTCGAGCGGGAAGTCCGTCCACGCCGTGCTGAAGCTGGAGGTGTAGGCGAGCACCTTGCCGGCCCCGAGGCGGCGCTCGGCGAGCATCGGGTGGCCCGTGTCGTAGCGGGCCAGGACGGTGGCGGCGCTGTCGGGCACGAGGCGGGCGTAGCGGCGGAAGCGGGGCTGGAGGATGGCGCCGCGCCCGCCCCCGGCGAAGACCGCGAAGATCGGATGCCGCAGCTCGACCTCGCCGATGATGGCGTCGGCGGCCTGCACGCTCCGCGCAGCGGCGATCTCCTCGACGCGCCCCACGCCGAGCGCCTCGGTGAGGCGCGAGAGCGCGGCGGCGTCCGTGCTCGGCCCGGCCGAGACGACGAGGCTCCCCCCCGCCTCCACGTAGCCGCGCACGGCCTCCTGCTGGGCGGCCGAGAGGGCCGGCGGGGCGGCGAGGAAGACGGCCGC
>JAWWAN010000311.1:0-5128 GCA_033721675.1 Rhodothermales bacterium
GCGCCCGCTGCCCTGCTTGTAGTCGAGGACCCCCCGCGCCGTGTCCAGGTAAGGACTGTCGCTGGTCCATTGCAGCGCGTTGGGGAGGGCGAGGGCCGCCCCCAGCCCCCCGGCGGCGACGACCAGCAGGACCACGAGGCGGCGCTTCCGATCCCGGAGGGCCGGCCGGGCGACGACGCCGCCGGCGACCATCACGCCCACCACGGCGAGCACGGCGATCCAGGCCGCCCGGGATCGCGTCAGGATCCACGCGGCGGCGAGCAGCGGCATCCCGAGGGCCGCCCCGAGCATCCCTACGCCCCGGGCGGCCTGCAAGGCGACCAGCACGAGCATCGGCAGGCCGAGGGCGGCCCAGTGCCCCACGAAGTTCCGGTTCCCCAGGGTGCCGCCGGGCGCCCGTTTGTCCGAGAAGAACGGGCTTTCTACGCCGTACGCCTGGAGCAGCGCCAGCGCCACGGCCGCCCCCACCGCCAGAGCGAGTGAGGTGCGGAGCGGCGGTTTCAGGGCGGGCGGCAGGCTGCGGGCGGCCCAGAAGAGCACGACGCCGGAGGCGCTCAGCGCCAGCGCGCGGAACGCGAGCCAGGGGTTGACGGCCTGGATCGCCGAGAGACCGCTGACCGCGAGGAACGCCACGAGGAGCCCGTCGATCCAGGTCGTCCGCAGCCGGTGCCGCCGGCGGAAGGCCAGCCCCCCCGCGAGCGCCGCCAGCAGATGCACCGCAAGCTCTTTGGGGACGAGGAACCGGTCGAGGTCGATGGCCTCCAGCGGGGCCACCACCACGACGACGAGCAGCCCCCCGGCCTGCAGCAGGCGGAGGAGCGCACGGTCGCCGGGCGTGACGTCGAGCGGGGGAGGGGCTTCGCGGAGCGGCATGGGCAGGGGACCCGGCGGGGAAGGGTCCGGAAAGATAGGATATCGCGCAACGCCCGTGCCGGCTTCTTCCGGACGGATGCGCGAAGGAAATATAGGAGACGATCGAAACGTTGAAGTAGCTTCCCGGGGTCGAGTCGCTCCCGGTCGATGGCGGTCTCATCCCTCCACCACGTTCGCCCCGCTGAGATGCTGCGCTCCCTGTTCGTCACGGCCCTCATCCTATCGATAGGCTCCGTTCCCGGGTGCGCCTCCACCGTCGGCCTCGTCGAGCCCATCGCGCAGGACGATCCGCTCCCTACAGGCACGCCGGAGGCCGTCGGACTCGATCTGTCGTACCTGAGCCGGATCGCGCGGCATCTGTCGGAAGAGGCAGACCACGAGATCCACAGCATCCTCGTCGTGCGGAACGGTCTGCTCGTGTTCGAGCGGTACTACCACGGCTTCGGCCCGGACCATCCCCACGACCTTCGCTCCGCCACCAAGAGCATCACGGCCCTCCTGACGGGCATCGCCATCGAGCGGGGCGCGGTGGCGGGCGTCGACGCGCCGCTCATGGACTACCTCGCCCGCGCGTACCCCGGCGTCCGAGACAAAGACGACATCCTGCTCCACCACCTGCTGACCATGAGCAGCGGGCTCGACTGCGACGACGGCGACCGCAGCACACGGGGGCAGGAAGACCGGATGTACCGGTCCAGAGACTGGGTGGGGTACTTCCTCTCGCTATCCCGGCCGTATGCCCCCGGCGACGTCACGCGGTACTGTACGGGCGGCGTCGTGGCGCTGGGCGCGGCGCTCGCCGAGGGGACGGGCCAGGACGTCGCTGTCTTCGCCGAAGACGCCCTCTTCGAGCCGCTCGGCATCCGCAACTACCGCTGGGCCCGGTTCGACCGGGGCCGGAAGGTGGATACCGGAGGGCACCTCCTCCTCACCCCGAAAGCCCTGGCGAAGGTGGGACTCCTCGTGCTGGGCGAGGGGCGGTGGGGCGCGCAGCAGGTCGTGCCCGCCGAATGGATCGCACGGGCGGTGCGGCCCTGGACGCAGATCCAGGGAGAGCCGTACGGTTACCTCTGGTGGAGAACCACGCTCCGGTATGGCAGCGAGGCCGTGGACGTGATCTCGGCACGGGGCAACGGCGGGCAGGTCCTCTTCGTCGTCCCCGAGCACGATCTGGTGGCCGTCTTCACCGGCGGGTACTACAACTCGGACGAGGTCCAGGTCATCTATTCGATCTTCTACAACGCGGTCATGACCGCGCTGCCGGCATTCCGGGCGTACACCCCGGACGGCCCCTGAGCCTGCCGGCCTCCCGCGCACCGGGCAGAACCTGGCGCGAGGCCGCTTCGTCCAAGCGCCTCCACCCGCTCCCCGCGAGGCTATGCACGCTTCCATCCTGTTCATCCTGGTCCTCGCGCTCGCAGCCAGCGGGAAGCCCGCCCAGGCCCCGCCCTCCAGTTCTATGACGCTATTCGACTTCGACTCCGCCGACGAAGCATCCTGGCAGGTCGTCAACGATGGGGTCATGGGAGGGCGCTCCCGGGGGTATGTCGCCATCGAAGAAGGGGTGCTGCGGTTTACCGGCACCCTGGTCACGCAAGGCGGCGGCTTCACGTCCGTCCGGGCGGACCGGGCCGTCGATCTCAGCGGCTACGACGGGCTGGAGCTGCGCGTCCGTGGAGGCGGGCGGACCTTCGAGGTCGAGGTCGACGATGCCACCGTGCGCCGGGGGCGCACCGTCTCGCGCCGTGCCCCCTTCGAGACGGAGGCCGCGTGGGCGTGGGTGCGCGTGCCGTTCAGCGCGCTCCGGACGACTGTCTTCGGCCAGCCCGTCGACGCCCCGCCCATCGACCTGGCGGACGTGCAGCGGATCGGTCTCTACATCCTGGATGGGAAGGACGGACCCTTCCGCCTGGAGGTCGACGCGATCCGTGCCTACCGCGAGGACGCCGACTGAGCCGGCACGCGGAGCGCATAGCAACCTGGATGGCCAGGCCAGGTCCTGCGTTCAGCGACGCGTCGATGCGTTCTGTCCTACGTGCTCAAAGACCGCGACCCGCTCGAAGAAACCGCCCGGGCCCGGCTACGGTGAGTGCCCGGCCCCAGGACGGCGTGAATCCTCCTCGCTCGGGATGACGCCGCAGAGGCTTCGTGGGCTGGGCGTCGTGGGATGGGGGCTGCCGCTCGCAGCTCCGGGGAACAGCACCCAGAGGCCACGGTTGCTTCCTCGCTTTGAACCGGCGCTACTGCTGGGTCGCTTCTCCCGATCATCCAACGCGCCGCGTTCCGTCGTGTCCAGGCCGTACGCCCTTCTTTCTGGTAGTGCCGCGTTCGATCCGAAGGCCCTGGTGGACGATGCGCGCGGCGCGCTGTCGGAAGAGGACTCCGTCGGAGCGTTCGAGCGGCTGGCAGGCGTGGTCCGGCACGGGCCGGCTGAGGAGACGAGTGCGCGGCTCGCGGCGCTCTGCGCGTTTCTGGAGCGCGAGCCGGACGCCGCACGGCCGCTGGGCGAGGCGCTGCGGGTGCTCCTGTCGGATCTGCGGCTGAACCCGGCGCTCATCGAATCGGGCATCACATCCTCGGCCGGCTTCGCGACGGAGCTCGGGGCGCGGATCGCCCGGCGGTTTCTTCCGGATCTGGATGTGCCGGACGACATCCGGGCCGTCATCCGGAGGCTCTTTCCAGGGCGAGACGACCACCTGCGGGTCAACCGCGTCCCGGACGCGCTCTGGGTGCGCCTGCTGACGGCGCTCGGGGTCGAGGAAGGCGCCGCCTCCACGCGGGATCCCGAGATCGCCGTCGCCATCCGCACGCTCGCCCACAATGCCGCCAGCCTCGGCCTCCAGCCCGCCTTCACGCGGCGGCTATCCCCTCGTGAGGACGCCGATTCGCCCTTCCTCAGCCTTCCGGACCGGGTGCTGCACTATCTTCAGCACCGCGCGAGCGATGGCGACCCGCGCGCCCTGTTGCAGCACGTGCTGCGCGCCATCAGCGAGTGCCGGGCCGAGGTCGAGCACGTGCGGGCCACGATGGGGCAGCTCGGCACCAGCCTCGCGTTGACCAGCGCCACGTTTCGGCTGCTGCAGCTGCTGGATCGGATGGACGTCCTGCTGCACCTCACCGACCGGTCTTCGGGCTTTGCTCATGCGTGTGCCGTGCGGCTCTTCCGCGAGATCGTGGGGGCAGAAAAGACCCGGAACCACCTCTTCCCGCATCTACGCGCGCATGCCGATCGGCTGGCCTACCAGGTGGTGGAGCACGCCGCGCGCAAAGGCGGCAAGTACATCACCACCGGCCGCCGCGACTATGCCCGCTTCTTCGGGGCCAGCCTGGGGGGCGGCGCCATCGTGGCGCTCTTCGCGTTCCTCAAGATCGGCCTCGGAAAGCTGGGCGCGCCCCTGGGGGTCGAGGCCCTGCTCTACGGCCTCAACTACTCGGCCTGCTTCGTCCTCATCTACCTCACCGGGGCGGCGCTGGCCACGAAGCAGCCGGCCATGACCGCGAACACCATCGCCCAGGCGCTGGGCAACCGGCAAGACCGGCATCTGGAGCAGCTGGAGGCGCTGGTGGTGCGCGTCTGGAGGAGCCAGTTCGTGTCGTTCGTGGGCAACCTGTCGATGGCATTGCCGATGGCGTTTGCCATCTCCGAGGTCTACTACCGCAGCACCGGGGCCACCGTGGCCGACGCCGAGTACGCCCGCTCGATGCTGGCCGCACTCCACCCGTGGCAGAGCGGCACCCTCGCCTTCGCCGCCATCGCCGGGGTGTTCCTCTTCGTGGCAGGGCTCCTCTCGGGCTGGGTGGACAACCGGAACCGGTACGCGCACGTCCCGCAGCGCGTCGCCCGGCACGGCACGCTGGTGCGGCTGGTGGGCGCGCCCAGGGCACAGGCCGCCGCCGACTTCCTGGACCGCAACCTGGGGGTGCTGGTCGGGAACGTGTTTCTGGGCTTCGCGCTGGGATCGACGGGAACCATCGGGGAGATCTTCGGGCTGCCGCTGGACATCCGCCACATCGCGTTCGCCTCTGCGGAGCTGGGCACCGCGCTGGAGATTCTGCACGGCCGCGTCGCGTTCTCGCTTCTGTGGCCTGTGGTCGCCGGCGTCATCCTCATCGGGCTGGTGAACTTCCTGGTGAGCTTCGGGCTCAGCCTGGCCACGGCGCTGGAGTCTCGGCAGATCACCTGGGGGGAGATCCGGATCCTGGCGGTGCACCTGGCCGGCCGCTTCCGCCGGCGGCCGCTGAACTGGTTCTTCCC
>JAWWAN010000312.1:0-5103 GCA_033721675.1 Rhodothermales bacterium
CGGCGCTCCTCCGGCACGAAGCGGCCCAGGTGCGCGCGCAGCGCCGGCTCCATGTAGTCCGTGACCGTGACGATCTCCTGCTCGTCGAGGACCGTCATGAAGCGCGTCGCGGCCTGATCGGCTTTCGCGTCGTATTCGGCGGGCGTCGTCGCGGCCGCGAGCGGAGGCAGGTGGCGGTTGCGGTGTTCTTCAAGCTTCAGCGACGCCCACGCGCGATCCAGCTCGCGCTGCAGCAGCTGCACCTCTTCCTCCCAGGTCATCGGCACGAGGTGCACGTTCTGCTGGTACCAGGTGTAGTGGTCCTTGCCGATGCCGGAGGGGCCGTCTTTGTGCGGTGCCTCGGCTTCGAGCCACGCGACGAGCGCGTCCGTCGCGGCCTCGGCGTCGGCGAGGGCGGCGAGGAGCGCCGCGCCGGCCTGGCTTCCGGCGCGCTGGCGGATCACGCCGAGGTTGGCCCGCTGGGATCGGATATTCCGGATGCCGGCGATCCAGAGCTCCCGCGCATTCCCCGTCAGGTTCTGCTGCGCCTGCCGCATCAGCGGCGGGATCACGCGCAGGTCTGCCACGAGGCGTGCTTCCTCAGAAGCGGTCAGGGGGAACTGGTACGTCCAGAGCTCGGTCACGGCGTGGTGCGTCGGCCCCTCGTGCGCCGGCACGTCGCTGCGGGCCATCCAGATGGACTGGTAGAAGGCGGGGTCCCGCGCCCAGGGCTTCAGCACGCGATGGTTGAACTCGAAGCCGTTCATCTCGGCGCGCACGAGGTGCCAGTCTACCTGCTCCGGCACGGGCCACCCGCTCGGGTCCATGGCGTCGAGGCGGGCCCGCAGGCGCGTGTACGCCTCGTAGCGGGCCGCGAACGTCTCGGCGGTATAGTCCGGGGCGCCGTCGCGCATCGGCGGCCGTTCGAACGCGCGCCACTCGGCGAACAGGTCCACGAGGGCCCCGTGGTCCGGCGTCGCGGGCGCGGGCTGCGCCGCGCCGGGGGCCGCCAGCATCAGCCCGAGCGCGGCGGCCGCGAGCCGGTACAGGCCGTAAGCGGGCATGGTCGTCAGGGGATGGATGCAGGGGGGCGGGGCCGCCTCGTGGCGCAGGGCCTACGAAGTAGAGGAAGGGCAGGGATCGGTGGAAGGGCGTTCGAGTGAACGCCCTGCAGCCCGCTCCTCCTCGCTTTACTGCTCGGCGAGCCAGGCGTCGTACTCGGGGCCGTCCAGCACGGTGAGGAAGCCGCGCATGCGGAAGTGGCTCAGGCCGCAGAGCTGGGCGCAGGCGATCTCCCACTCGCCGGTCTTCGTCGGCTCGAACCAGATCGGGATGTCGAGGCCGGGGATGGCGTCCTGCTTGACGCGCATCACCGGGAGGGCGAAGCTGTGGATGACATCCTTCGAGGTGAGGTGCACGATCACGGGCCGCCCGAGGGGCAGCGTCAGGTCGTTGATCGTCGTGACGTCGTCGGCGGCGGCGGGGTCGTCGGGGTCGATGCCGAGCGGGTTGGTCTGGACGTCGAGCAGGTTCACGTCCCGCCGCCCGAAGACGCCGTCCGGGCCGGGGTAATGGACGTTCCAGGCGAACTGCTCGGCGACGACGTGGACGACGGTGGCCTCCTCGGCGGCCGGGAAGTCGTGCTTCAGCAAGGCCCACTGCGGGAAGGCGAAGCCGAAGAGCAGCACCACCTCGGCGACGACGACGCCCACCTCCAGGAAGGTCGAGGCCCGGCTCTTGGTGCCCGTATAGCTGGCTACGGGCTGCCGCTTCTGCCGGAAGCGCCAGAGCGTGTAGAGGAAGAACGGCGCCCAGATGAGGAAGAGCAGCAGCATCAGCCAGTGCACCAGGCCGAGCGTGAAGTCCAGCTCGGCGCCGTGCGTGGCGGCGTTCTCGGGCAGGCCCAGGTAGTTGCTGAGGTCGAACATCGGGAGGCTCCGCGTGGGTTAGGTGAGCCGGGAGGTTCAGGCGTCGGCGTCCGGGGGGCCCTCGACGAGGGCGCCGCCTTCGCCGACGGACAGGGCGCCGGGTTCGAGCATCCGGGCGCGCCGCCGCAGGTTGTAGGCGAAGGCCCCGATGCCGCCCCAGATCATGGTCGTCAGCACCACGAGCGCCATCATCGCCATCGTGATGGCGCTCGCCGTCTCGGCGTCGGCCATGCCGAAGCACCGTTCGCAGGCCCGCGCCGCCTCGGGGCCGGCGGCCAGCAGCAGGCCGGCCATCGTCGTCGTAAGCACGATCTTCTTCATCGCGAGTCTCCTTCACTGGGTGAGGGGCGCGCCGGGCGCGGCCTCACAGGTTGCGCACGTGCCGGAAGCGCTGCACGAAGCGGATGCCGTAGACCACCAGCCCCACGCCCAGCACGGAGGCGGCGATGCCCATCACGAGGTACGCCGCGCCCGCCGCCCCGGCGGCATAGACGTAGACGCCCCACACGCCGAAGCCGAAGGCCAGCAGCACGGACGCCACGATAAACACGATATGGACGACTTTGAGGGACATCGGCAGGGGCCGGCTACAGCCCGAGGAAGCCGCCCTCCTGGTCGTGGTACGCGCTGATGAACAGGGCGAACATGATCAGGATGAGCGGGACGGTGAGGATCAGCACGCCGTAGATCACCTTCCGCTCGGAGACCAGGTGCATGAAGTACCCCGCCACCAGCCCCCCCTTCACCGAGGCGATGATGAGCGCCACGATGAGCGCGGGCCAGATGGAGAGGTCCAGGTAGGCCACCGCCACCGTCAGCACGGTCAGCACGGCGAGGGCGCCGAAGACGATCATGTAGACGCGCACGTGCTTCTTGACGTCGATCTCGTGGGCGTGCGCGGGGTCGGGAGCATCCAGCGTAGCGTCGGCCATGGCGTCGAGAGCGGGAATGGGAGCGGCGGTCCGGGGTGGTGCGGGCGGGGGCTAGAGCAGGTAGATGGTCGGGAAGAGGAAGATCCAGACGAGGTCCACGAAGTGCCAGTAGAGGCCGGCCACCTCGATCCGGTTGGTGAACCGCTGCGGCTCGGTCTTCCACATCTTCGCGCCCGGCCCCCAGAAGTAGGCGTTGACGACGATCCCGCCGATCACGTGGAGCGCGTGCAGGCCGGTGAGCGTGAAGTAGATCGCCAGGAACGTGCTCTCGCTCGGGAGCAGCCCGTGCGAGAACTTCGAGCCGTACTCGAACGCCTTGATCACGAGGAAGCCCAGGCCGCAGAGGATCGTGATGCCCATGTAGAGGCGGTACCGGTCGAACCGCTTCATCATCAGCGAGGCCCACGCCATCACCATCGTCACGGACGAGCCGATGAGCACCATCGTGTTGAGCGTGGCCAGGGGCACGTTCAGCACGTCGTGCGCGCGCGTGACGAGCTCGCCCCCCATCTCGCCCGGCCAGACGGGCGCGCCGATGCGCAGGAAGATGTAGGCCGAGAAGAGCCCGCCGAAGAGCATCACCTCGGAGGCCAGGAACAGCCACACGCCCAGCTTGGCGTTGTAGACGCCGGTGTCCGGCCGGAGGGCGACGGTGTAGGGTATCTGCATCGTTGGAGGGATGATTGATGATGGCAGATCGCGGATGGATGAAGGGAGAGGGATCGGCCCTGCGTCGACGCGCAGACGATCCTTCTGCAATCATACGTCTTCAATCTGCAATCTCCAATGGGCGGTTATCCGGCGCTCGTAGGCACCGCGTGCGGTTCAGGGTCGGGGGCGTCCTGCGGGGTGAAGTCCGTCGGGTGGCCCGGCACGCTGTACTCGTAGGGGCCGCGATGCACCGACGGGATCACGGCGAAGTTGGCGTGCGGGATGGGCGGCGAGGGCGCCGCCGACCATTCGAGCGTGGTGGCGTCCCACGCGTTGTCTGGCACCTCCTTGCCGCGCCGCAGGCTCATCAGCAGGTTGATCACGAACGGGATCTGGGCGAGGGCCAGCAGCCACGCGCAGATGGACATGAACTCGTTGTAGTGCAGCACGCCCTGCGCGTGCTCGTAGATCTGGCCGCCGTCGTAGAGCCGCCGCGAGACGCCGGCCATCCCCTGGATGAACATCGGGAAGAAGATGCCATTCATGAAGATCAGCGTCCCCCAGAAGTGGATCTTGCCGAGCGTGTCGTTCATCGTCCGGCCCGTCATCTTGGGGAACCAGTAGTAGATCCCCGCGAACATGGCCAGGATGGTGCCGGGCGCGACCACGTAGTGGAAGTGGCCGATGACGTAGTACGTGTCGTGCAGGTGGACGTCGGTGGGCGCCAGGCCGAGGGGCAGGCCCGTCAGGCCGCCGATGCCGAACATCGGCAGGAAGCCGAGGGCGAAGAGCATCGGCGTGGTGAACCGGATGGAGCCCCCCCAGAGCGAGATGAAGAGCGCCGAGAGGATGATCACGGACGGGATCGAGATGATCATCGTCGTGATCTGGAAGAAGCCGCTGATGGTGGTGCCCATGCCGGTGATGAACATGTGGTGCGCCCACACGATGAACGACATGAAGCCGAGGAAGATGAGCGAGTAGACCAGCAGGCGGTAGCCCCAGAGCGGCTTGCGCGTGTTGTTGGCGATGATCTCGGCGACGATGCCCATGGCCGGGAGGATGAGCACGTAGACCTCCGGGTGGGCGAGGAACCAGAACAGGTGCTGCCACAGCAGCGGGCTGCCGCCGCCGCTGACGTCCAGCACCTCGCCGCTGACGACGAGCCCGGAGGGCATGAAGAAGCTCGTGTCGGCCAGGCGGTCCATGAGCATCAGCACGCCGGCGGCCTCCAGCGGGGGGAAGGCCAGCAGCAGCAGGAAGGCCGTCACGAACTGCACCCACACGAAGAACGGCAGGCGGAACCACGTCAGCCCCTCGGCGCGGAGCTGCACGATGGTCGTGATGAAGTTGACCGCGCCGAGGAGGGACGAGGTGATGAGGAAGAGCATGCCGATGAGCCACATCGTCTGGCCCATCGTCTCGATGTTCGCGAGGGGCGGATAGCTCGTCCAGCCGGCCTTGGCCGCGCCGGCGGGCACGACGAAGCTGGCCAGCATCACGACGCCACCCCAGAAGTAGAGGTGGTAGCTGGCCATGTTGAGCTTGGGGAAGGCCATGTCCGGCGCGCCGATCTGGAGCGGCACGATGTAGTTGCCGAAGGCGCCCACGGC
>JAWWAN010000313.1:0-5100 GCA_033721675.1 Rhodothermales bacterium
CGCGCCGCCATTTTCACAGAAAGACGAAGCCCGGCCCCTCACGGTGAGGAGCCGGGCTTCATCCGTCTCAGGCGCTAGCGAGCGCGCCCTACTTCATCAGCATCACCCGGTGCGTCTGCACCTGGCCGCCAGCCTCCAGGCGAACCAGGTACATCCCCGTCGAGAGACGCGAGGCGTCGAAGGTCACCTGCTGGCGACCCTCCGGCTGCACCCCGTCGACGAGCAGCGCCACGCGCCGCCCCAGCACGTCGTAGACGGCCAGGCGCACGTGCGCCGACGTCTTGACCTCGAAGGGAATCACCGTCTGCGGGTTGAACGGGTTCGGGTAGGCCTCCAGCAGCGCCGCCACGCGCGCCGAAGCCGCGGCGATCGTCGTCGTGGCCGAGGCCTCGTCGTCCGGCTCGGCCGGGTCGAACGGGTCGATCGGGAAGTCGTCCGGGTCGGGCAGGTTGGCCGACGTGATCGACGCCGTGTTCGTCACCTCGCCCGAACAGTCGTCCGTGACCTTGACCCTGATCTCCAGCGTCGCCGTGGCGCCCACGCGCACCTGGCCGACGTCCCAGAGACCGGTGTCTTCGTCGTAGGTGCCGGCGCTCGCCGAGGCCGAGACGAAGTCCAGGCACTCGGGCAACTCGTCGGTCACCTCGACGCCGTTGTTGCTCTGGGGACCGCTGTTGGTCACTGCCAGCGTGTAGGTGAGCGTCTCGCCCGAGGCCGCCGTCTCCTCATCCACCGACTTCGTCAGCGACAGGTCCGACTGGAACCGCCGACCGCTCCGGTCGATGATGTTGCCCGGGCCTCGGCCCCGAACGAACCGCGGATCGTCCCGGGGTCCGGCGAAGGCCGTCGCCGTGTTGTTCGCCTCGTCCGTGTCGATCACGTCCGAGGTCACCGTCGCCGTGTTCAGGCGCGAACCCTGGTTCAGACCCTCGATCGTCACCTCCATCGTCGCCATCGCGCCGTTGGAGAGCGTGCCCACCTCCCACGTGATCGTCGAGCCGGAGAGCGTGAAGGTGCCCCCGCTGACGTCGATGATCAGCGGAGTGAAGCCCTCCGGCAGCGTGTCGGTCACCACCACGCCGGTGGCCGTGTCCGGGCCCTCGTTGGTGACCTTGATCAGGAACGAGGCGTTGACGGTCTCGATGCACTCGTCCTCCTCGTCGCCATCGTCGTCGTCATCGCCGTCGTCGTCGTCGTCGCTCTCGCCCTCGTCGTCCTCGCCGTCGTCGTCGCAGCCGAAGGTGACCACGTTCGTGGCGCGCTTCTCCAGCTTGAGGTCGGCGAAGACCGGGTTGAGCGTGACCGAGTCGCTGTTGTTGCTCGGGTCGGGGTCGTCGAGGTTGCTGAAGACGATCAGCGCCGTGTTGGTCACCGGCAGCGAGGAGGTCACCGTGACCGTGATCTCCAGCGTGGCCGTCTCGCCGACGGAGATCTCGCCGATGGTCCAGATGCCATCGCCGGGGTCGTAGTCGTCGTTGTCGGCGTCGCTGACGGTGGCCGAGACGAACGTGACGCCGTCGGGGAGGTCGTCCCGCACCTGCACGCCTTTGGCGGTGCCGGCGCCGTTGTTGGTGAGGGTGAGGGTGAAGGTGACCTGGTCGCCGACCTCGGGGCTGTCGTCGTCGACCGTCTTCTCCAGCGCGAGGTCAGCCAAGCTGAAGTCCGGGGCGCGGATGAGGATGGCCAGGTTGCCGTTGATCGTGCCGGGCGTGTTGCAGGCGTAGGTCAGGCCGAAGTCCGGCGTCACGGACGTGGTGCCGAGGCTCTGGATGCCCGTCGTCGAGCCGGAGCCGGCCTCCGTATTGCCCGGCCCGTACTGGTAGATGATGTCGCCGTTGTCGAAGAGGATGGCCTCGAAGTCGAACTGGTCCGCCCCGTTGGCATTGAAGTGCTCCGCGTTATCCCAGTGGAAGACGTTGCAGCCGCCGGCCGAGTACGGGTGCGGGCATGAGGCGAAGTACTCGAAGTACAGACCACTACCGAAGGCCGGGTCCAGCTCCAGGTCGTCGTGCAGCGGATACATCCGGGCGAGCGTGGCCCCGCTGGGGGTGCTGAAGTCGTCCGGGAGGGGGCAGTCGTTCGAGAGGTCCGGCCCCGCGTCGAGCGTGATGTCGGGGCCGAACGAGATGTAGCCGTTCGTCGCCGGGACGGCCTGGGTGTAGGTGTCCCCGTAGAATGGGAACGGCCCGCCGAGATCCACCGGGGCGAAGATGCCCGAGTCCATCGACGAGTCGTCATCGCCTTCCGCGACGAGCGTGCCGGTCCCGGAGATGTCGACGAAGCTGTAGGCGGGGCCGTCGGGCTCGTCGCTATCGATGTAGGTATAGCCGAAGCCGTCGGGGCCGCCGGTGTCCATCGTCGCCTGGCCCTCGCCGCGGGCGTATTTCTGGGCCTGCAGGAGGGCGCGGTTGTCTTGCTCGTAGCGACGGAAGGTGTCCAGCGCCCGGTTTACGATCTCCAGGCTCTGCTGGGTCGGGTTGGCGGCGTGGGCCTCTTTGGCGGCCAGCACGGCGCGCTCCAGCTGCTGG
The DNA here is from genome assembly GCA_033721675.1 of Rhodothermales bacterium. Lineage (GTDB taxonomy): Bacteria > Bacteroidota > Rhodothermia > Rhodothermales > JAWWAN01 > JAWWAN01. Next base: position 2,529 of record JAWWAN010000313.1, read on the forward strand.
TACTGCTCCTGTACGCGGGCCACCTGGGCGGTGGCGTCTTGTACGCTGAGTGCGCAGAGCGCCAGCAGCAGCAGCCCCGCCAGGGCGCGGGAGACTGTACGGGGGAGGGGAGACGAGGTAGCTCGTTGGGTCATAACCTTGCTCGGGTTCAATAAAAGGGGACGGAGGGCTGAGACCGTATCTTCTCGCTACACGCATCCTCAACACTAGACACTGCAGGTCTCAATCTTCGTTGCGCAACCGGATCGCGCCTGGGTCTTTCCGCGCACGCGGCATGGTTTAGAGGGGGCGGGGGTCCAGCCCGAGGGCGCTGTGCCGGGGCCACAGGCCTTCGGCCGGGGCGATCTCCTTCGGGAAGGACCTTCGGTTCAACCGCATGATGCGCGGGCAGGCGGGGGGGAGCGCGCAATTCGCTCCCAGTATATTGCCTGAAATCGGGTAAATCAACACGAAGAGCATGTTTCCTGCGAAGTGCGGTAGATCCACGCGATTCGTGGGGCCGCGTGCGTTTCTGGCACGGCGGGGCCGGGGCCGCCCGGGTTGATCTCGAATGCCTGCGCAGTATATTCCCCGCCGTACCTCCGCCGGTCTTCGACGAGTTTATGCCGTACCATATCATCCGCCGCCTCGCGGCTCTGGGCTGCGCACTCCTCGTGCTCGCCGGGTGCGGGGCGCCCCACGAGCAGGCCGAGGCCCCGCCCGGTGGAGCCGCGCAGACACCCTCGACGCACCGCGCCGTCGCCTTCACCGACGTCGCCGGGGTGGTGGGAGTCGACTTCACGTACCACAATGGGATGGCCGGCGAGCGGTTCTTCATCGAGATCGTCGGGGGGGGCGGCGCGTTCTTCGACTATGACGGGGACGGCGACCTTGACCTCTACGCCGCGCAGGGGCATCCGCTGACGCCGGGCCGCGCGCCGGCGCACGCCTTCCGGGATCGCCTCTTCCGCAACGATCTCGTCGAGACCGGCACGCTCGCCTTCACCGACGTCACCGACGCCAGCGGCATCGACGCGCGCGGCTACGGCGTAGGCGCCGCGACGGCCGACTATGATGGGGACGGCCACCCCGATCTCTACGTGCTCAACTGGGGCCCCAACCAGCTCTGGCGCAACAACGGCGACGGCACGTTCACCGACGTCACCGCCGAGACCGGCACCGGCGATCCCCGCCTCTCGGCGGGCGCCGCCGCGCTGGACTACGACCGCGACGGCGACCTCGACCTGATGGTGGTCAACTACAACCGCTACACCCTGGAGACGGACCACCCCTGCTACGCGCCCTCCGGCAAGCGGGACTACTGCGGGCCGGATGCCTACCCCCCGGAGCCGGACCGGCTCTACAGGAACGCGGGCGATGGGACGTTCGAGGACGTGACCTTCGCGGTCGGCATGACGGCCGCCTACGGGCCCGCCCTCGGCGTGGTGGCTACGGATGCGAACGGCGACGGCTGGCCCGACCTCTACGTGGCCAACGACGGCAAGGAGAACCAGCTCTGGATCAACCAGCAGGGCACGCGCTTCGTCAACGACGCCGTGCTGGCCGGCACCGCCGTCAACGCCGCCGGGGCCGCCGAAGCCAGCATGGGCCTCACCGCCGGCGACTTCGACAACGACGGCGACGACGACTTCTTCCTGGCCCACCTGAACAACGAGACCAACACGCTCTACGTGAACGACGGGCGCGGGCTCTTCGCGGACCGCTCCCGCGCCTCCGGCCTCGCCCTCCCGAGTCTCGCCTTCACGGCCTTCGGCGTCGCCGCACTGGACGCCGACAACGACGGCTGGCTCGATCTCTACGTGGCCAATGGCGAGGTGCGGATCATCCCCGCGCAGGATGCTGCGGGCTCCCCGTTCCCGATGGCGCAGGCCAATCAGTTCTTCCAGAACCGGGGCGATGGCCGCTTCGCCGACGCCACCCCCCGCGACGCCCTCTTCGCCCTCGAAGAAGTCAGCCGGGGCGTCGCCGCCGGGGACGTAGACAACGACGGCGACACCGACCTCGCCGTGTTCAATATCAACGGCCCGCTGCGGCTGCTCCGCAACGAGACCGGGCAGGACCGGCCCTGGCTGGGCCTGCGCCTCGTCCTGGAGGACGGCCGCGATGCCATCGGCGCGCGCGTGGCGCTCATCCGGGGCACCGCCCCGGCGCTCTGGCGGCACGTGCACACGGACGGCAGCTACGCCTCGGCCCACGACCCGCGCATCCTCTTCGGCCTGGGAGCGGACCCGGCCTTCGACGCCGTGCACGTCTACTGGCCTGGCGGGGCGGTGGAGGCCTGGAACGGGTTGGCGCCGGGCCGATACCACACGCTCACGAAAGGGATGGGAAGCCCGGTAGCGATGCCATGATGAACCGGAAAAACCGGTGGTGGATCGGAGTATGCACGGCGGCCCTCGTGGCCATGATAGCCGGGACCGGGTGCGGCGCACCGGCCGGCGATACGCCGGCCGGCACCTCAGCGGAAACACCGCCGGCCGCCACGGTGCAGCCCGTCGAGCTTCCCCCGCTCGATGCACTCGAGGAGCCGGCGAGGGCGCAGATCCGGGAGCAGCGCGCCCGCATCGACGCC
>JAWWAN010000314.1:0-5096 GCA_033721675.1 Rhodothermales bacterium
GTTCTTTGTCCCGATCCACGGAGAGTACCGACACCGCCATCACCATGCGCGGTTGGCGGCGGCTGTCGGGATCGACGAGACCCGGATTTGCCTGGCGGAGAATGGGGATATCCTCGAGTTTACTCCCGAGACGCGAGAAATCGTCGGCAAGGTAACGGGGGGACGGGTTTTCGTGGACGGGAAGGGGGTGGGAGATGTCGGGGATGCCGTGTTGCGGGAACGGCAGCATCTGGCGAGGGATGGCATGGTGGTAGTTGTGGTGGGCCTCCATCATCAGAGCAGAGCTGTTGTCATCGGCCCCGAGATTGTTTCGCGTGGGTTCGTCCATCTGCAGGATCAGGAGGCATTCTTTGATGCGGTCAATCGTTTAGTGAAGGAGCTGTTGGCAGGCTGTCCGGACGAGGAACGCGAAGATGTGAACATCCTCAAAGAAAAGATACGTACCGGTCACCGAGACGGCGCCCGTGCTTTCCTTCAACCCGGTTGAGGCGCCGCGCTACGGGACCGTGGGGCACGTGATGACGGGCGTGACCGTCGGCATTCAGGCCCTCGGCGATCACAAGCTCCTTGCAGAGGTCTCTGGCGACGACTACCCCTCCGACCTCACCACGGAGGAGGGCGAGATCGTGGCGCGCGGGCCCAACATCATGAAGGGCTACTGGAACAACGACGAGGCCACCCGGGAGGCCATCGACGCCGACGGCTGGTACCACACCGGCGACGTCGGCCGGTTCGACGGCGGCTACCTGACGATCACGGACCGCATCAAGCACATGATCGTCTCGAAGGGCGGCAAGAACATCTACCCCGGCCCCATCGAGGAGCAGTTCGTCACCGACCCCCTGATCGAGCAGATCATGGTCATCGGCGAGGGGCGCGAGTACCTGACGGCGCTCGTCGTGCCGGGCATGGACGCGCTGATGGCCTTCGCCACCGCGCAGGGCGTGGCCTACGAGCGCCCATCCGAGCTGCTGGAGAAAGACGAGGTGGCGCAGCTCTACCGGAAGACGTTCCGCAGCTACTCGCGCACGGCCGCCGCCCACGAGAAGATCCGCGACTTCCGCCTCATCGCGGATCCGTTCACCGTGGAGAACGAGCTGATGACGCCGACGATGAAGCTCAAGCGCCGCGCCATCGAAAGCCGCTACGCCGACCTGATCGACGCGATGTACGCGCAGGTGGTATGAGAGTGGGGACTGGGGTTCCTCGCCTTGCCCCCAGACCCCCCCAGTCCCTGCCCCCCGTGTAAATAACCCTTGAAGGTTGGCGGCGGGGCTGGACGGGGGTGCGGCGGCGGCCTATCTTCGGAATCCTTTGCGCCGCTCGCCTGTTGAAGCGGCACTGTCAAATTTTCGGGGTGTAGCGCAGCCCGGTAGCGCGCTTCGTTCGGGACGAAGAGGTCGTGGGTTCAAATCCCGCCACCCCGACACCGCAGAATCGGCCTAAACGCGATTGTTTGGGCCGATTTTTTGCATTTACGCCCTGCCGCCGGGTATCCCCCGAACTCCGTGCCTCGCCAGCGCTTCCTGCCGCTGCTCGTCCCGCAGCCGCTCCACGGCGTACCGCAGCACCGTCCGGGGCATCGCCTCCCGCCACGTCATCACGTAGTCGAACACGGCGTCCGCGTGCTTCTTGCTGGCCTCCTTCAGCACCCAGCCGCAGCCTTTCTGGACGAGGTCGTCCTGGTCGTCGAAGAGGGCGCGGGCTATGTCGAAGGCCTCGTCGAGATGGGTACCCCGCCTCAGCCCATAGATGAGGCTGACGGCGGAGGCCCGCCGCACCCATCGGTTCTGCGACGTGGTCCACACCTTGACCTGGTCGAGGAAGTCCGGGTACGCCACGAGGAACGCGCCGAGCGTATGGGTGCAGAAATCGTCGCAGTCGATCCAGTCGTCCACGTACTGCTCCAGCCAGTATTCGAGCAGGGCGAAGTGCTCAGGGCCGAGGCGCTTTCTGCTGCGATAGCTCCAGTCGAAAGCGATGATTTTGTACTCATGGATTTCTTTCTGCAACAGCGCGTCGCAGCGGTCCAGTAGCTCTTCGATCGGGGCCTTCCGGACGGTGCGGTACTGCGCGGCGGCTATCGCCCGGATGTCAGGGGTTCTGACCCCCATGAAGCGAGACACGTCCATGTTGTAGTGGTCCCGGACGCGTGCTTTGTACTCGGGGTCGATACGGGCTTCGAGTTCCGAATGCAGGGAGTCCATCGGGGTGTGGGTGTATCCGCGAAACGCGGCGAGCGGGCCGGATGAAATCGCTCCAGAGCACGCCCGGCGAGGAGCCTCTCGCCCACCGCCGCTCGATGTCCTGGGCCCCCCGATCATCGCCGCGTCTGCCATGCGGCCGGGCGGCCTGGAAGGCATTCGGCCGGCCTCATGCCGATCCGTCAGAGGGCCCGGAATCGTGCTGCGATGAAGACCTGCCTTCCCGCGTATTCTTCTCGATGTCGAGGAGGACGTGGATCAACTCGGAGCCGCCGAAGAATACCAGGAACGCCAGCAGGGGCATGATCCAACCGACCGTGCCCCACCACCACGCCGAGTTACCCGCCAGAAAATTATAGAGGCTTCCAACAGCATGAGCCCCTCCCAGCAGAACGACCAGAAATGATAGCAGTCGCATCGCCATAGCGATGTAGCTCAGGCCGGGATACTTCTCGGAAATCGGCCGCCCCCGGAGCTTCGAGACCAGGTCCTCCCCGAGCGGCCTCTTTTTCTCAGCGTGCTCGGGGCGGATCAGCGCCTGCTGTTGTCTCAGGTGAAGTACGCCGCCGCGGGTCTCGGCTTCGAGTTCCGCGATGCTGATAGCCATCGGAGTATACTGGTCTGCCTCTTGTTCGAGCAGGGCCAGAAGTTGCTCGTCTGGCAGGGCGTGGATACGATGAAAGAGCGTAGCCAGTTCATCATCCATCGAGGCGCTCTGTGGTTTGTGATCGTCGGTCTTCACAGGTCTTTTCGGCAATCAGGTGTGCAGAATAGCAGGGCGAGGCTGGAGCATGCGATACGGACGAATCAATCTGGCACGGAATCCCCTCTGCCGCCACCGGCTGCAACCGCCGCGCCTGGTGCCGGCTTGAGCGCCTGATGTTGCCTTCGCATCTGCCGGGACCCGGAGGCTATGGCTGGCGGCACGTTCTGCCTCGTACAGGCGGCGCTCACCACGGTTGCCACGCACCGTCTCGGTAGATCCAGAGGGCGTTGCTCTTGCGCCGCTCCCCGGCGGCCATCTCCTGCCCCACCACGCCGCCGAAGGCCACGTAGCCGACCCCCGGCACGAAGACGCCGTCGTGCTCGGCGCGGACTTCCGGGCCGGCGGCCGGCTGCTGCGCCCAGCGCCCGCCGCGCCACAGCCAGACGTCGCTCTCGCGCTGCTGTTCGCTGAAGCCTCCGAACAGGAGCAGGGCGTCTTCGGAAGCATCGTAGGCCAGCGAACCGTGCAGGCGGGGCGGAGTGGTGGTGGTATCGCGGAGGGTCCACGTGGCGCCGTCCCACGCCCACAGGTCGTTCCGCACCCGGCCGTCGTAGCCTCCCAGCAGCACGACGCGGTCGGTCGCGGCGTCATACGTCATCAGGTGGGCGCCCCGGGGTGAGGGCGAGGCGGCGGGCGCGGCCTCGGTCCAGGCCGCGCCGTCCCACAGCCAGGTGTCGCCGAGGGTGGCGCGGCCCGGGCCGCTGCCGCCGAAGAGGACGGCCCGGGCGCGGGCGGCGTCGTAGGCCATCGCGCCGAGCTGGCGGGGCGGGGGGCCGGTGGTGTCGGCGCGCGTCCAGGCGCCGCCGTCCCACGTCCACGTCTCGCCGCTGCGGCCGCCGGGGGTGAGGCCGCCGAAGAGGACCACGCGCTGGCGCGCGGCGTCGTAGGCGACCTGGGCATCGCTGCGGGGCGAGGGGCCGGGCAGGTCGTGGCGCGTCCAGCCGGCCGGCGTCCACGTCCAGGTGTCGCCGAGGCGGACGTTGGCGCTGTCTGAGCCACCGAAGAGCAGGACGTTGGCACGGGCGGCATCGTAGGCGAGCGCGAAGCCACTGCGCGGGCCGGGCAGGAGGCGCTCCGGCGGAGGGGATGCGGCCCGCCGGCATCCGTGCAGAGCGGCCACGGTGAGCATGAGGATCAGCAAGCGACGCATAGGGAGGGGGGAGCGTTCGAGGGGCGCGGGGGTACTCACCGTACCCGCAGCAGCGTCTGCGTGGCGGCCGCCCCGCCGGCCGTCACGCGGACGAGGTAGAGGCCGCTCGCCAGCGGCGCGCCGTCCAGCGGCGCCTCGTGCACGCCGGCCGGCCGCACGCCCTCGGCGAGGGTGGCGACGGCGCGGCCGAGGGCGTCGAAGACCTGCACGCGGACCGCGCCGGCACGCGGCAGCACGTAGCGCACCGTGGCGTGCTCGCGGAACGGGTTCGGGAACGCCGCCAGCACGGCGGGCGCGTCCGGCGGCGCCTCGGCGGGAGCCTCGGCGGCCGTAGGCAGCACAGGCGGCGCGCCGAACGCGTAGGCGCCGAGGTCCACCACGGGGCCGCCGCCGGCGTCGAAGACGCGCTGCCGGCCGTCCAGATCGACGGGCACGCGCTCGCCGGTGTCGCCGTCGCCGTCGAGGTCGAGCAGGTCGAAGAGGAGGGCGAGGTTTTCGCCGGCGTCGATGGCGGGGGAGGCGGCGAGCAGGCGCAGGTCGTCGTCGTCGGTGCCGGACGTGCCGTCCGGCCCGGCGGCATCCGCGAAGAGCGGGTCGGCGTCGAGGATGGCGCCGCCGTTCTGGCTGCCTTCGGGCAGGCCGCCCTCGAAGAGCGAGTTCGCCACGACGGGTGCGCTGCCGCTGACGCCGCCATTGAGCATCTGCGCGCCCTCCCCGTCGGTCCGGTTGCCCCAGAGGATGCTGTTGAAGAGGCGCGGATCCACCGAGGCGTTGCGGATCCCGCCGCCGCCGTCCACGGCCGTGTTGCCCGCCACCACGAGGTTCGTCAGATACGGCCCGCCGTTGCTGTTGCCGAGCAGGTTGTAGAGGCCGCCGCCGCCGTGCGCGCCGAGGAAGTCTCCGGTACCGGCTTCCGTAGAGGCGTTGCCCGAGAAGACGACGTTCATCAGGATGGGGGCACTGCGGACGTTGAACA
>JAWWAN010000315.1:0-5075 GCA_033721675.1 Rhodothermales bacterium
GCGGGTGGGCAGGTGGGTGAAGGAGGGAACGCACACCACTCGCATCCAAATAAAGATCGTGTGAAGGCGTTTCGGGACGTTGCAAGACGGTTGCAACCCGCGGGCTCCGTAGCGGGCTCGTGTCATTCCTGGCTGCAACCCTACGCCCCCGCCTCGCTGAAGCCTGCCGGGAAGTCAGGTTCTCGCTCCGCGCTTCCTCGTTAGCGGAGGCATCCTGCATGCGCGGGACAGAAACCGCCGGGAGGGCGCCCACCGCGCCAGAGTAAACCGCAACGTCACGATTGCGCGGGAAAGGGGAGGCTGGCACGCAGGTACCACCGGGGCAGTCCCCCCTCGCCATCCCTCATCTGCTGCATGCTCCCGCGCCCATGATGCAGACCGACACCGAGCGGCCGGCCGCTCGCGAGATCATCGACACCCTCGCCGAGGCGCTGCGGGCCGGCGTCGAACCGCTCGACGAGGCCTACAACCTCGTGCCCGCCAGCTACCAGGTCTTCCTCCACCCGGATGCGTACCAGGAGCTGGAGGCCATCTTTCCGATCATGCTGGAGCGCGCCGCCGTGCGCCTGGACCGCGAGCTGAAGCGGCTCAACGAGGGCGGGATGCTGCGCCGCGTGCAGCGGCTCGTCGAGCCGGACCGGCCCGGCGCGCAATACCGGCGGGCCGGGCGGCGGTGGCACATCGAGATCTTCCCGACGCACGACGCTGAGGCCGAGCCCGGCTACATCGCCGTCGTGGCCGAGCTGGCGCCGCCGCAGCAGGCCGAGGCGGCAGGCCCCAAGACGCGGCGCCTGACCCTGCGCGACACCGCCGGCGGCTTCCAGACGCGCATGCTGGAACCCGAGGAGGCCGCCGTCCCCGCACCGAAGGCGGCCCGCACCACGATGCGTACCGAGCCCGCCGCGCCGGAGCGGGCGCCGGCCGGGCGCGAAGAGACCGCCGGGCACGGCACGGCGGCCTATGCCCGCCTCTCGTTCACCGACGACTCCGGCGCGCGCACCGTGCTGCTGAGCGACCTCGAGACGGCCGTGGGCCGCCGGGACGAAGGCTACGACTGGGTGGAGGTCCAGCTGGATACCCTCGACGACGTCTCGCGAGAGCACCTGCGCCTGCGCTACGACCCGGAGGCCCGGACCTTCCGCGTCAAGGACCTCAGCAGCTTCGGCACCACCGTCGCCGAGCCGGACCGCCCCGAGACGAAGCGCACGCTGCCGCCGAGCATCGACCCCGAGACAGGGCGCGACCTCGAACGGTGGGAGCCCCTGCCCGAGCGCGCCGTGATCGGCCTGGCCGACGTCGTCTTCATCCACTTCGAGGCGCTCCACTCATGATGGATTTCCTGTTCCTGCTGGCCCTGCTCGGCCTCGGCGCAGGCTTCTTCATCAGCCACCTGCGCGACGAAGGGCTGCTGCTCCACCCCCGCTGAACCTCGGCGCCAGCCTTACGGATCGATGCCCCGTATGCCAGCCGTTCGCTCGGCCGCCCGCAGCGACGTGGGCCGCCAGCGCCAGACCAACGAGGACCGGTATCTCCACCAGCCCGACGAAGGGCTCTTCGCCGTCATCGACGGCGTGGGGGGATATGCGGGGGGCGACGTGGCAGCCGAGGAGGCGCGCAAGGCGCTTCTGCGGCGTCTGCGCCACCGCACAGGTACCCCGGAAGTGCGCCTCCGCGAGGCCGTCGCCCTCGCCAACAACCGCATCTACCGCCGCGCCCGCAGCGCCCCCGAGCTGGCGCAGATGGCCTGCGTCCTCACCGCCGCCGTCCTCGACGGCGACCGCCTCTATGCCGCCCACGTGGGGGATACCCGCCTCTACAAGATCCGCGACGGACGCATCGAGAAGCTCACGCACGACCACTCGTTCGTCGGCGTCCGCGAAGATGCCGGCGAGCTGTCTGAGCAGGCCGCGATGCGCCATCCGCGCCGCAACGAGATCCTCCGGGACGTCGGCTCGGCCGAGCACGGCGCCGACGACCCCGCCTTCGTCGAGTACCTCGAAGCGCCATTCGAGCCGGACGCCGCGCTCGTGCTCTGCAGCGACGGCCTGACGGACCTCGTCACCGAGGGCGAGGTTCTAGAAGTCGTCCAGCGCCACGCTGGCAACCCCGAGCGTACGGTCGAGACGTTGATCGGCCGCGCCAACGCGTCCGGCGGCGTGGACAACATCACCGTCGTCGTCGTCGAGGGCGCCCGGTTCGGTGGGGGCTCCTCGGGCGCTGCGTCTGGCGGCGAGGCTGCGGCGGCGCGGGCCGCTGCCGAGCAACCGGCGGAGCGCGATTTTTCGTGGGCGGCGTTCGCCGCCGGGGCCGGGGCGATGCTGGTGGCGGCGCTTCTGGGCCTCGGGCTGCGCGCCCTGCTCGCGCCAGACTCCGGGGAGGCGAGCGCCCCGCCGACGCTGGAGTCGTGGCTGGCGGAGGCCCGCCCCTCCGGCGAGGCGCCCGGCGCGGGATGGACGGCGGCCGTGCCCCTGGAGCGCCGCCTGATGGTCGAGCGCCTGCCCTCCGGGGCCCTCACCCTGACGCCGCTGGCCGACAGTGCCCGTGCCAGCGACCCCGCCGGCCAGGCCTGGCTTCGCGGGTTCTTCCTCCCGCTGCCCACGGCCGGCGGGCGGCCAGACGCTGTGGCGATGGGGCTGCTGCTGGAGGGCCTGCCAGACTCGGCCGCACAGCGCCTGCTCTTCTTCTATGGCGACTCCCTCTCGGACGAGGCAGAGGCAGCGGGTCCGGCACAGGGCGTACGGCCTGGGTCATAACAACGAAATTACGGGCGTCTGTAATTCTCGGAGGGGGCGCACGCGTACCATCCATACCCAACCAGTCTCGTACGATCCATGGCCTCCCGCCCTACGCGCCAGACAACCCGGTTCGACCGCTACGAACTCCTCGACAAAGTGGGGGAGGGCGGATACGGCACGGTCTACCGGGCACGGCACCGGTACCTGGAGAAGATCTTCGCGCTGAAGGTGCTGCCGCCGGCGCTCCGTGCGGACGAAGAGGCCATGGCCCGCTTCGAGCGCGAAGTGAAGGCGCTCCGCCGCCTCGACCATCCCAACGTGGTCGCCGTCCACGATGCCGGCGTCGAGGAGCGGTCCGGGGCGCCGTACATCGCGATGACGTTCGTCGAGGGCGAGACGCTGCATCACTATCTCGAGCGGAGCGGCGCGTTGCCCATCGACGACGTCGTTCGCATCGGGCGGCAGATGGCCGAGGCCCTGCACCACGTCCATACCCGCGATCCCGAGGAGCCGCTCGTCCACCGCGACGTCAAGCCGTCCAACATCATCCTGACGCCGGACGGCCGGGCCGTGCTGACGGACTTCGGCATCGCCTTCAGCGAGGTGCTGCCCCGCATCTCGCGCGAGGTCATCGGGACGCCCGAGTTCATGAGCCCCGAGCAGGCCGACGGCCGCCCGCTCGACGGGCGCAGCGACGTCTACAGCCTCGGCATCGTCCTCTACGAGTGCCTCACCGGGCGCGTGCCGTTCGAGGCTGCCGACACGAGCCCGGCCGCCACGGCCCGCCTGCTCGGCCGCGTCCTCGACGAGGCCCCCGAGCCCGCCGATACGCACCGCCGCGACGCGCCACCCTGGCTCGTCGCCGTCGTCCAGCGATGCCTCGAAAAAGACCCGGCGGATCGCTATCCGACGGCTGCCGTGCTGGCCGAGGCGCTCCGCACCGGCGATCCCGACCCCGCCCTCGACGCCGGAGCGACGGACGTGGTGCCCGCCGCCGTGCCTCCGGCGCGTGCCGGTACCGCATCCGCAGCGGCGGGGCGGCCGACGCGCCGCAGCCCGCGCGCCGCGCAGCGGCCCGCCGAGGCGACGCCGCCGAGCGCGTCCCCGCAGCGGCGCTGGCGCGTGGCGGCGGTCAGCGCAGTCGTGGTGCTGCTGGCGGCCGTCGCCGCGTTCGGGTGGCCGGATGGAGGCGGCGAAGAAGCCGACCCCGAGGCCGAGCGCACCGCCGCCCTCTTCCAGCAAGCCAGCGCGGCCTTCGAGGACGACCGGCTCACGACGCCCAGAGGCAGCTCCAGCTACGACTTCATCCAGCAGATCCTGGCGGTCGACCCGGACCACGAAGACGCCCGGGACCTGCGGGAGCGGATCGTGGCCCGTTACGAAGCCTGGGGCGATGAAGAGCGCGACGCCGGCGACTATGCCGAGGCGCTCCGCTACTATGACCGGGCGCTGGCGGTCGCGCCAGACACCACGGCTGCGCTCGCTGAGAAGCGCGGCGCGATGACGGCCGCCGTGGCCGAGCAGCAACGCGATGCCAGCGCCGAGAAGGCACGGCGCCCTCCGAGGCGGGCGAACCCGAAGAAAGCCCGCGAGCGGCTCGGCTGGTGAGCCGCCCGCGGCAGACGCGCTACTGGATGATGAAGCGCAGCCCGCCGCCGATGGAGGTGTCGCTCGCATCGCCGGTGCGGTAGGTGAACTGCGCGAACGGCGTCAGCGGCCCCGCCCGGAAGTTGATCCCGCCGATCAGGTTGAGTCCGGGGTGCGTCTCTCCTTCGTCGTCCACCGAGACGCGCACGGCGGCCAGCCCGAGGCCTGCGTACGGCCGGAACGCGCTGGTGGGCGACACCGGCGGGGCATAGTGGACGTTGCCGTTGAGCACCACCACGGACGGCTCGTCGCCCAGGTAGGCCTCAAGCGCGGGGACGAGCGTCAGCCCGTCGATGACGCCGAGCGGAACGTGCAGCTCGCCGCCCACCTGCACTTCCTCGGCGTCGAGCCCGTACTGCACTTTGAGGCCCGCGCCGAGTTGGGCGTGCGCGGTCTGCGCCGAAAGCCCGAAAACCAGCAGCAGCGCGATCACGACGACGTGTTTCATGGCTCATTCCTGGATTGCATGCGAGGGGGCCGGGGCGCGCGGCGAGGCCGTGCCCGGCGACGAGAATCGCGCGCAATCACGACAGGTAGGGCCCCGGGGTTGCCCGCTGCCCGGAGAAGGAACAGCATCGTTAACAACCTCCGCCGGGCGGTGCGGTATGCTCTCCGGCGCCGCCTGTTTTCGGGCAGTGCGGCCTCCCCTTCTGGCCCTCCTCCACGTCTCTGGTGCCGCGCCCGGCGGGCGCC
>JAWWAN010000316.1:0-5072 GCA_033721675.1 Rhodothermales bacterium
CGATAACAACAACTACGCCGTGCACGCCCTCGAAGGCGAGGCCCTCGTCGGCGTCTCTGTCGAGCCCGTCGCAGACGAGGGAGCGCTCTCGGGCTACGCGCTGGCGGGCCTGCTGCCGCCGTTCCGCGCCGTCGATGAGGGGCTCGTGGGCGACTACCTGAACGACCCGCTGACGGGCCTGCCGAGCAACCAGGACTACGACGCGAAGGAGTACCGCTCGAAGCTGCGGCTCGACTACGTGGCCCCGCCGAGCGTGGGCGTGCAGGTGGGCGGCGTCTACGGCGGCGGCCTGGCCGGCGGCGTGGGCTTCTTCTTCAGCGACATGCTGGGCAACCAGAACCTCACCATCGTGGCGCAGGCCAACGGCACCTTCAAGGACCTCGGCGGGCAGGTCTCCTACCTCAACCGTGGCAACCGCCTCAACTGGGGCGGCGCGGCCGGCCACATCCCGCTGCTCTTCGGCGGCACCCGCGTCGGCTTCACGCCGGACGGCTTCCAGTTCGTCGAGGAGGTGCGCCAGCGCATCTTCATCGACCAGCTGCTCGGCATCGCCTCCTACCCGTTCTCGACGACGCGGCGCCTGGAACTCAACGGCGGCTTCATCCGCTACGGCTTCAACTACGAGTCGATCCGCTTCACCTTCACGCCCTTCGGCATCGACCGGGACCGCCAGGGCGCCGAGAAGTGCTCCGACCTCGACCCGCAGTTCCAGGGGTCGTTCCTCTGCGAGCCGGACGCCATCTACTTCGCGCAGGGCGGCTTGGCCTACGTGGGCGACTTCGCCAACTTCGGCTTCACCTCGCCCGTGCAGGGCGGCCGCTACCGCCTCGAAGTCTCGCCGCGCGTGGGCACCGACAGCTACGTGACGGCGCTGGCGGACTACCGCCGCTACTTCTTCCAGAACCCGTTCACGTTCGCCGTGCGCGGGATGCACATCGGCAACTACGGCGCCACCGAGGATGAGATCTTCGCGCAGGAGTACCTCGGCTACAGCTACTACCCCGGCTTCGTGCGCGGCTACAGCTTCAACTCGTTCGACGTCGAAGAATGCCTCGACGAGACGGGCGGCGTCTCGGCCGGCGGCTGTGGGCCGTTCGACCGGCTCTTCGGCACGCGCCTGGCCCTCGCCAGCGCCGAGCTGCGGCTGCCGCTGCTGGGCACCGAGTCCCTCGGCCTGATCAACTTCCCCTACCTCCCCACCGAGCTGACCGGCTTCGTCGATGCCGGCCTCGCCTGGAACGAGGGGGACAACCCGTTCGACCTCCTCGCCTTCGAGCGCCGCACGAACGAGCGCGTGCCGGTGGTGAGCGTGGGCACCTCGGCCCGGTTCAACGTGCTGGGCTACCTCGTCTTCGAGGTCTACTACGCCTACCCCTTCCAGCGGCCGGACAAGGGCGCCCACTTCGGCGTGCAGCTGCTGCCCGGCTGGTAGCCGTACGGCAGCACGCTGTAGAGAAGCACTCCGGTGGGGGCGAGCGTATGGGCGTATTGCGATACGCCCATACAGCTAGTTCCGCCGCAGAGACGACCCGGCGCCACGAGATGCTTCAGGCGCCGGCGACCATCTCCGCTTTCAGGACGGTGACGGCGTGGCCGGCCAACAGCACGCGGTCTCCCCGGGGGGCGACGTAGACCGTGCCGCCGCGCGGCGAGGCCTGGTACCCGACGAGGTCGTCTTTGCCCAGGCGCTGCTGCCAGTACGGCCCGAGGCAGCAGTGCGCCGAGCCCGTGACGGGGTCTTCCGGGACGCCGCAGGCCGGCGCGAAGAACCGCGAGACGAAGTCGATGCCGTCGTCGTCCGCCGGGGCGGTGGCGATGACGCCCCGCACGTCGATGGCGCCGAGGCGCGTCATCTCCGGGGTGAGCGCGCGGACCGCCGCCTCGGAGGGCAGCACCACGAAGGCATCCATCCGGTTGTGCCCGGCGAAGACCGGATCGCCAGCGAGGCCGAGCGCGCCGCGCAGGGCGTCGGAGAGGGGGGCCTCGCGGGGCGGCTCGGCGGGGAAGTCCATCTCGATGCGGCCGCCGCGGCGGCGTGCGGAGAGGGTGCCGCTCTGCGTGGAGAAGCGCGCCGCCTCGGAGGGGTCGAGCAGGCCGGTTTCCCAGAGGACGTGTGCGGCGGCGAGCGTGGCGTGCCCGCACAGATCCACCTCGCGCGTGGGCGTGAACCAGCGGAGGTGGTAGCCGTCGGCCACGGGCACGAGGAACGCCGTTTCCGAGAGGTTCATCTCGCGGGCCACGTCCTGCATCCAGTACGCCTCGCGCGGCGAGGGCAGCACGCAGACCGCCGCCGGGTTGCCCCGGAACGGCTCCTCGGTGAACGCATCGACCTGGTAGAGGGTGAGGTGCATGGAGGGCGGGGTGCAGGCCGGGAGGGAAGCGGGCGTCAGCGCCGGGGGCGTCCGTAGAAAACCCGTTGCCCGCCGCTCCGTTTCCCCCGCGCCCGGTTTGTCGGTCGCCGCGTTTCCCCGCTCTTCCGTACCTTGGCGCCGTTGCCTCATCGGACTCCGCCGCGATGTACGAAACGATCCGCCCCCTGCTGTTCCGGCTCGACGCCGAGCGGGCGCACCGCCTGAGCGTGGCGGCGGCGCGGCTGGCGCAGGCCACCACCATGGCCCCACTCGACGCCCAGTTCGGCTTCGCCGACCCCGCGCTCGGGCAGAAGCGCTGGGGGCTGAGCTTCGCCAACCCCGTGGGCCTCGCGGCCGGGTTCGACAAGGACGCCCGCCTGGTGCCGTTCTGGCAACGCCTCGGCTTCGGCTTCGTCGAGGTCGGCTCCGTGACGGCCCGGCCCTCGAAGGGCAACCCCCGCCCCCGCGCCTTCCGCCTGCCCGACGACCGCGCCCTCATCAACCGGATGGGCCTCAACAACCAGGGCGCCGAGAAGGTGGCCCGCCGCATCGCCCGCCTGGAGACGGCGCGCAGCGTGCCCCTCGGCATCAACCTCGCCAAGACCCACGACCCCGCCATCCTGGGCGACGACGCCGTAGAGGACTTCCGCTTCAGCTTCCGCCGCCTCGCCCCGCTGGCCGACTATGTGGCGCTCAACATCTCGTGCCCCAACACCGCCGAGGGCAAGACCTTCGAGGAGCCGGACGCGCTCGACGCCCTCCTCGCGGCCGTCTTCCACGAGCGCAAGGAGCTCGGGCTGAAGGTGCCCGTCCTCGTCAAGCTCTCCCCGCCGCTCTCGCCCAAGGTCGTCTACGACAGCCAGGTGGAGGAGGCCGTGGCGGCCGCGCTGGCCCACGGCGTGCACGGCTTCATCGCCACCAACACCGCCTCGGACCGCGCCCACCTGGAGACGGCGCCGGGCGTGCTGGAGCAGATCGGGCGGGGCGGCCTCAGCGGGGCGCCGCTGCGCGCGCGCGCCACCCAGCTCGTGCGCTACCTCTACCGGAAGACCGGCGGACGGGTGCCCATCATCGGCGTCGGCGGCATCTTCACGCCCGAGGATGCCTACGAGCGGATCCGGGCCGGCGCCGCCCTCGTGCAGGTCTATACGGGCTTGGTCTACGAGGGCCCCGGCCTCGTCCGCACCCTCAAGGAGGGCCTCGTGCGGCTCCTCGACGCCGACGGCCACTCCTCCCTCGCCGCCGCCATCGGCCTCGACGCCTGAGCGGCGGGGGCCGGGGACTGGGGTTCTTTTTCCCCTCCTCAGGGGCCCGTCCCCAGGGGCCAGCCCCCACCCGCATTGCCTTTCGCGGGGGCACCGTGTAGATTGCCCGGGATCTGAGGCGCCTCCGTTCTCGTTTCCGGCCTCGCCCGTTCTCCACCGCTCTCCTCTTCTTCAGCATCCGACGCCGATGCCCGAACTCGTCGACTTCGAAACGATCCCGCAGATGTTCACGCGCGTGGCGGCGCACTTCGACGGGCAGCGGCGGGCCGCGCTCAGCTACAAGGACCGCGCGACCAAGGAGTGGGTGGATATCTCGTGGGAGGCGTTCCGGGAGCAGGTGCACGCCGCCGCCGGCTACCTCCACGCACGCGGCGTCCGCCCCGGAGACCGCGTGGCGATCCTCGCCGAGAACCGCCCCGAGTGGGCCGTCGTGGACATGGCCACCCAGATCCTCGGCGGCGTCAACGTGGCGCTCTACACCTCGCTGCCGGCCTCGCAGGTGGGCTACATCGTGCAGGACGCCGGCGCGAAGGTGCTCGTCGTCTCCGTCTCGATCCAGCTCCGCAAGGCCGAAGAGGTCTTCGAGAGCTGCCCCGCCCTCGAAGAGATCGTCACGATGAGCGAGCTGCGGGCCGAGCACCCGGACTACGTGAAATACTGGGACGACGTGATGGCCGAGGGCGCCGCCTACTGGGCGGAGCACGCCGCCACGCTCGCACCGCTCGCCGACGCCGTGACGCCGGACGACCTGAGCGCGCTCATCTACACGAGCGGCACCACGGGCGTGCCCAAGGGCGTGATGCTCACCCACCGCAACTTCTGCTCGAACGCGCGCGCGGCGCTCTCCACCGTCCCGTTCAACGACGAAGACCACCACCTCTCCTTCCTCCCCCTCTGCCACTCCTTCGAGCGCACGGCCGGCTACACGTGCGTCCTCGCCTGCGGCGCGCGCATCACCTACGCCGAGAGCGTCGAGGCCGTCAGCAAGAACCTCGCGGAGGTCTCGCCGACGGTCATGATCTCGGTGCCGCGCCTCTTCGAGAAGGTCTACAACCTCATCGCCAAGTCCGTCGAGGAGGGTTCGCCGACGAAGCAGAAGATCTTCCACTGGGCCGTGGAGACGGGCAAGAAGGTGGCCGCGCGGCAGGCCGAGGGCAAGACACCCGGCCCGATCCTGAAGGCGCAGTACGCGCTGGCGCACCGCCTCGTCTTCGCCAAGCTGCACGAGAAGCTGGGCGGCAACCTCCGCTTCGCCGTCTCCGGCGGGGCGGCCCTCCCGAAGTCCATCGGCGAGTTCTTCAAGGCCGCCGGCATCACCATCATCGAGGGCTACGGCCTCACCGAGACGGCCCCCGTGCTCTCGGTCAACCCCCCGGAGCGGCCCCGCTTCGGCACCGTGGGCCACATCATCCCCGGCGTCACCGTCGGCATCCAGCGCCTGGCCGACGGCACGATC
>JAWWAN010000317.1:0-5069 GCA_033721675.1 Rhodothermales bacterium
GGCGAGCAGCACGGCCGCGAACGGCAGCGCGATCATCGAGAGCTGCATCCCGAGCCCGGCGAACAGCTCCTGCACCGAGGCCACGGTGAGCGTGGTGGTCGTGGCGCTCCGGAAGACCGCCTCGGCCGTCCCCTCCAGCACCCCGAACGCCGGCCGCAGCCCGAGCGCCACCGCGCCGATCCCGACGCTCAGCATCCCGACGGACACCATCTCGCGGGAGCGAAACACGTTGCCCTCCTCGCGCGCCTTCTCCAGGCGGCGCGGGGTGGGGTCGAATGTCTTTTCGTGTTTCTCGGGGGCGTCGCTCATCGGCCACGTCGGGTGGTAGGCATGCCGCCCCCGTCAGAGAAAACGATGCCGGAAGAAAACGGCACGGCGCAACTCTCAGCGCGCGCTCCACGCCCGGAACGCCTGGAAATCCTTTCCCGAAGCGGCAGATCTGTACGCATTCACGCCGGCACCATGGCCTCGATGAGGGCGAGGAGGTCGCTGACCATCTGCCCCACCAGCTCCGGCACGACGGGCACGAACTGGCTCAGAAAGATCCCCGCGATGCCCAGCCCCACGGCCAGCTTCAGCGGCAGCCCGAGCGAGAACAGGTCGGCCTGCGGCACCATCCGCGCGAAGACGCCGAGCGCCAGGTCGACGAGGAAGATCGTCACGAGGAACGGGGCGGCCAGGCGCAGGGCCGTGACGAAGAGGCGGCCCACCCACTGGAGCAGCATCGGCCCGGCAGCCGCCACGCGCGCGCCGGCCAGCGGCACGACGTCGAACGAGGCGACGAGCGCGCGCAGCAGGTGGTGGTGCCCGTCGATGAGGAGGAAGAACAGCAGGAAGGTGAGGCTGAGGATGCGCCCGATGGGGTTCGCGCTGTGGCCCTCCACCGGGTTGTAGACCTGCGCCATGCTCAGGCCCATCTGGAAACCGACGGCCTCGCCCGCGAACTGGACGGCCCAGAAGACGAACTGGGCCGCATAGCCGAGCGCGGCTCCGGCCAGCGCCTCCAGCGCCACGGCCCCGAGCAGGACGGCCGGATGGGTCGCGTTCTCGGGCACCTCGCCCGGCACGATCCCGTGCAGCGCGTACGCCAGCAGCACCGCCAGAAACACGCGCACCCGCACCGGCACCGACCCGTGCCCGAACAGCGGCGCCGCCGCCAGCAGCCCGCCCACCCGCGCGAAGACGAGGAACAGCCGGATCAGGGTCTCGGGGGTGAGGAAGGGCATCGGGGTGAGGCGGTGCTTCTATGTTTCAGTTTGGCATCCCAACGGGGGCACCGGAACACGAAAACACTAACGGGACACACTCGGGATGGCGGTGAAGACGTGCGTGGTGAAGTCGGTGAGGTGTTGCAGCATCCACGGCGCCAGCAGCAGCAGGGCCGCCGCCACGATGAGAATCTTGGGGATGTAGCTGAGGGTCATCTCCTGCATCGAGGTGACGGCCTGGAAGAGGCTCACCATCACGCCCACGGCCAGCGCCGCGCCCAGCAGGGGCGCCGCCACCATGAAGGCGGTGCTCATGGCTTCCTGCACCCAGAAGAGGGCAACGTCGGCGTTCATAGGGGCGGGGCGATGGAGTGGAGGATTCCGGACAGCGGGGGATACGCGCTACCCCAGGTAGCCGCGCACGACGGACTCGACGATCAGGTACCAGCCGTCGGTGAGCACGAAGAGGAGCAGCTTGATGGGCAGCGAGATCATCACGGGGGGTAGCATCATCATGCCCATCGACATCAGCACGCTGGCCACCACGAGGTCCACGATCAGGAACGGCAGGAAGACCATGAACCCGATTTGGAAGGCCACCCGCAGCTCGCTGATGACGAAGGCAGGCACCAGCACGTGCAGCGGCACGTCCTCGGGCGCGTCGAAGCTGCTCAGCCCGGCGAGGTCGGCGAAGAGCAGCAGGTCTTTCTCGCGGGTCTGGCCCAGCATGAACCCTTTTACGGGCGCCGCCGCCCGGTCGAAGGCCTCCTGCTGGCCGATGGTGCCGGCCACATAGGGCTGCACCGCGTCGTCGTGGACCGTCTTGAAGACCGGGTACATGATGAAGAGCGTCAGAAACAGCGCCAGCCCCACCATCACCTGCGCCGGCGGCGCCTGCTGCATGCCGAGGGCCGTCCGCAGGATGCTGAAGACGACGATGAGCCGCGTGAAGCTGGTCATCAGGATGACGATGGCCGGCGCCAGCGACAGCACCGTCAGCAGCAGGAGGAGTTGGATGGGCAGCGCGTAGTCCTCGCCCTCCCCGCCCGGCAGCTGCGGGAGGAGGTTGAACGACGGCCCCTGGAGGGCCGTGGTGTCGGGCGCGGTCTGGGCGGCGGCCGGCGCCACGCACACCCCGAGCACCAGGGCCGAGGCGACGGCGAGGAAGAGAAAGCGTCTCAGCATCAGGCGTCGGCGCGGATCGGGGCGGAGGGGACGGGCACGGCCTGCTGTGCCCGCAGCCAGTCGCCGAAGCCGGCGGTGGGCGGCGGAGCCGGGGCGGCCTCGCCGGAGGGGAAGGCGGCGTCGGGAAAGCTCTTGAGCAGCGTGATGGACCCGCTCGTCACGCCGAGCAGCAGCACCTCGCCGCCGCACCGCACGAGACGGAGCTGCTGATTCGGCGCCAGCGCCATCTGGCCCACGGCCTCGATGGCCTGCCCGCCGGGGGCTTCGCCCCGCCGGCGGCGCAGCACGAGCGCCAGCACGACGCCCCCGGCCAGCAGCGCGGCCGCCGCCATCGGCCCCGCCCGCAGCCCGCGCCCTTCCGAGCGTACGGCCACGGCCCCGACGTCCGCCTCGGCCACGCCGGTGGGGCGTTCCGGGGAAGGCATCAGCTGCATCGCGCCCCAGAGCAGGAGCAGCGCGCCACCGAGCAGACCCGCCCGGCGCAGCAGGTGCCGGGGCGACGCCGGGGCGGCGCCTTCGGCGGAGGAAGGGGATCGACGGAACATCTTGCCTCGCAGTCGGCACGAATTTCTGGCGAGGCGGCGCCGGGGGCAACACGCCCGGCCCCGCCGGGGGACGCACCGCGCCGTGCCAACACGATGCCACGGCCCCTCCCCCCGCCTCCCGATCCCTTCGTTGGGGAGAACCCCCATGCGCCGATGCGGGGCCTGCCCGCTATTGCTCTGCCCGCAGGTAACGATATTGGGGCCAGATACCTGGATGAGCGCCGTGGTTGCAGGCTCCCCCACCTATGCTGACCTCCTTGTGAGCGTGCCCAGGACCCATCCATCCATTGCCGCACTTGCATGAAGAGGATTCAGCATCGCCGCGACCGGCGCGCCTCGGGGGCGCAGTACAACGCCCGCCCGGCGGAACAGGCCGGGGCGCCGCTGCCCGCTCCGGAAGCCCTCCCCCTCGAAGCCCTGCGTGCCGCCGGGCTCTTCGAAGAGACCCTCGAAGACGCCCCGGGCGACGTTCAGCGGCTCCTGCGCCGCCTGCGGCTGAAAGAACACGCCTTCGCGACGTCCATCACCCCGATGGTCTTCGCCGACCTCGAAGGCCGCCTGACCTCGGTGAACGAGGCCGCGCTCCGGCAGTGGGGCTACCAACGGCCCGGCGAAGTCGTGGGGCGGGCCGCAGAGTCGTTCATGAAGCCCACCGACGTCCACCACATGCTCTCGGGGCTCCACACCGCCGGCAGCTGGCAGGGCGAGATCACCGGCCACCGGAGGGATGGGACGGCCTTCGCGGCCGAGCTGACGGCGTTCGTCGTCCCCGACGCCGACGGGCGCCCCCTCGCCTTCATGGCGTCCCTCGTCGACGTCTCGCGCCGCAAGCGCACCGAGGAGGCCCTCCGCCGCCGCGACGCCATCCTGTCTGCCGTCAACGCCTTCGCCGAGGCGCTCCTGAGCAGCCCGACGATGGAAGACGGGATGCGGCAGGGCCTCAATGCCCTCGGCCGCGCCACCGCTTCGAGCCGGATCTACGTCTTCGAGAACAGCACCGCGCCGGACGGGACGCTGCTCGCCAGCCAGCGGTTCGAGTGGACCGCCGACGGCATCCCGCCGCAGATCGGCAACCCGGACCTCCAGGGCATGCCCTACGACCTCGCCGGCTTCGGGCGGTGGCGGCAGGTGCTGGGCGCCGGCCTCGCCGTCGCGGGGCCCGTCTCTTCCCTGCCCCCGGACGAGCGTGCCCTCCTCGAAGCCCAGGAAATCCGCTCGCTCGCCGTCGTCCCGATCACCGTCGAAGGGGTCTTCTGGGGCTTCCTCGGGCTGGACGACTGCGCCCAGTCGCGCATCTGGTCTGAGCCCGAGGTAGAGGCGCTCCGCGCGGGCGCCCAGATCATCGTCGCCGCCGTCCGGCAGAACCGCGCCCTGCAGGCGCGGCGCGAGAGCGAAGAGCGGTGGCGGCTCCTGGTCGAGCACAACCCCGAGGCCATCTTCCTCAGCATCGCCGACCGCATCCTCTACGCCAACCCGCAGGGCCTGCGCCTCCTCGGCGCCGAGCACCTCGACGCCATCGTGGGCCGCACGGCCCAGTGCTTCACCGGCGCCGCCGCGCAGCGCGACCTCGGCGAGCGCCTCACGGCCCTACGCTTCGGCGAGACCACCGAGCCGGTGACGACGGAACTGCACCGCCTCGACGGCACCACGTGCACCGTCGAGATCTCGTCCACGCCGGTCTACTTCCAGGGCCGGCCCGCCGTGCAGACCGTCGTGCGGGACGTCACGGCGCGCGTGGCCTACGAGCAGGGCCTGATCGCCGCGCGGCGCGAGGCCGAGGACGCCGCGCGCCTCAAGTCCACCATCCTGACGAACCTGAGCCACGAGATCCGCACCCCGCTCGCTGGCATCCTCGGCTTCGCTGACCTGCTGGCCGCGTCCGTGGAGGGCGAGCAGGAGGCCAGCTTCGTACAGTTTATCCAGAGCGCGGGGCGCCGCCTGATGACGACCCTGACGACGGCGCTCGACCTCTCGCTGCTCGAAGCCGGCGCCTTCACGACGATCCCCGCCCCCACCGATCTGAAGGCCCATACGGCGCGGTTGCTGGTGCCCTTCGAGGCGGCCGCCGCCGAGCGGAGCCTCCGCCTCACGGCGGTGCTCCAGAAGGCCCCGCTCGTACGCCATATCGACC
>JAWWAN010000318.1:0-5058 GCA_033721675.1 Rhodothermales bacterium
AGTCGTTGCGAAAAGCAATGGATGATTGCAGAACCTGGATTTGTGAGGTGAGAAGGATGGTGCCACCGGCAGAAACCGAGACCGATCCTTCATCAATCCATGCGCTGCACTCTCAAATCAATCTCCTACCGCCCCGCCGCGGCCCCGACGCCCGTCGGATAGTGCCCCACCTCGATCACCTTCACGATCTCGTTCGTCGCGGTGTCGATGACGACGACGGTGCCCACCGCATCGCCGTCGTAGGCGCCCTCCGGCGTGTAGGCGGCGTTGAGGTTGTTGTTGGTGACGTAGACGTAGCGGCCGTCCGGCGAGACGGCCGCGCCGTGCGGCTGGGCCAGCCCCTCGCCCCGGATCTCGTGGACGATGGCGCGCTGCGCGGCGTCGTAGACGGCCACGGCGTTGCCCTCCTTGGCCGGGATGTAGGCGTAGCGGCCGTCCGGCGTGAAGACCGGATGCCAGGGCTGCGCCGGCACGTCGAGCGTGGCGACGCGCGCCGGATTCGCGGGGTCGCTGAGGTCGAAGACGAGGAGCTGGCCGGACATCTGCCCGCCGGTGATCATCGTCTTGCCGTCCGGCGCGATGGCGAACTGGACGAACATGTGGTGCGGGCCGTCCACGTCGTGCACCTCCACGGCCTCCTCGCTCACGTCGACGCTCGCCATCTGGTTGACGGCGAGGCTGGCCGAGTAGACGTGCCGCCCGTCCGGGCTGACGTTGAGCGCGTGCGGGCGCGGGAAGAAGACGTCCACCTCGTCCACCGTCATGCCGTCGCGGTCGATGATGCCGATGCGCTGGGGCGGGTTGACGGCGCTCATGGAGCGGCCCACGAAGAGGCGGTCGCTCGCGGGGTCGAGCGCGAGCATGCCCGGCACCTCGAACTCGGCCTGCCCGACGAGCTCGTTGGCGCGGTTGAACTTGAGCACCCGGTTCTCGCCGATGAGCGAGACGTACCAGTGGCTCCCGTCGGGCTCGACGACGATGTGGTGCGGCTTGGCGTTCTCGGAGAAGCCGAGCCGCCGCAGGTCGATGGTCTCGGCGATCTCGTTCGTCGCCATGTCGATGACCGTCACGAGCGCGTCGCCCTGGGCCGTCACGTAGAGGAACGGGCCGGTGGCGCCTGCGCTGCTGCCGGCGCCGGTGGCGGCGGGGCCGCTGCCGGCACAGGCGGCCAGGACGAGGGCGAGCATGGGGAGGGCGGCGCGGAGCAAGCGATTCATGGTCGGTGTACGGCGCGGTGGATGGGACACGAGGATTCCGCGAACGGAGCGGCGTGAGGACGCACGCGGCGCATCGCGCCCGGCCCCCTCACGCCGCTCCCCTCCCGGTCGCGCGTTACAGGTCGATGGCCTTCTTCTTCAGCACGAACAGCCCTTCACGGCCGCTCGTGACGATGATGACGCCGCTCTGGAAGTACGGGTAGTTGCTCCACGAGCCGTTGAAGCCCGCGCTGTTGTCTCCGTACGGAACGGTGTCGAAGTAGCCGACCTCGACCGGGTTGGCGGGGTCCGAGACGTCGAGCACGCGGAGGCCGCTGACGTAGTTGCTCTGGTACATCAGGTTCCCGCGCACGTAGAGGTTGTGGTCGCTCGACTTCTCGGTGCCGAAGTGCTCCTTGACGAGCTGGGGGTCGTCGAGGTCGGAGACGTCCCAGATGAGCGTGCGGGTGCCCTCGGTGACGCTGCCCTGGATCTCGTCGAGCTCGTCGTTGACGAAGAAGAAGCGGTGGTCCTCGGTGAGCCAGCCCTGGTGGGTGTAGCCCGTCTTCGGATAGGTCGCGGCGGCGAGCGCCACGGGGTTCTGCTTGTCCGTCACGTCGGCAATCGAGAGGGCCGTCTCGTTCGCGTTGAAGCAGATCTCGCGGCCCTGGTGGTCGGCGTCCGGCCCGTGGTAGACCACGCACTGGGCGTCGTGGGTGTAGCCCGTGCCGCGGCGGCCGGTGCCCTCGTGGCCGAAGCAGCCGGCGAAGGTCGGGCGGTCCGGCTGGCGAATGTCGATCATGTGGAGGCCACCGCCACAGGTCTCGCCGCCGGCCGAGTTGCCCACGGCGTAGGCGAAGCCGGTATCTTCGTTGATGACGATGTTGTGCGAGCTGGCGATCCCGTCGTAGTGGGCGTCCGCCTCGAACTCGGCCGGCATGCCGTCGACGTCGCGCAGTTTCGTGAGGTCGAAGACCTGCATGCCGTGCTGGCCGGCGCCGTCGGAGACGATGAAGGCATGGTTCTGGTAGACCTTCATGTCGCGCCAGGTGGAGCCGGGCGAGCCGTCGGTCTTGGGCAGGAAGCCGAGATAGCGGGGCGTGTAGGGATCGGTGACGTCGACGAACGAGGTGCCGTCGGTCATGCCCACGATGGCGTACTCGCGGTTCGTCGCGGCGTCGGTCCAGCCCCAGACGTCGTTGGTGCGGACGCCGCGCTTGCCGCCAATCGCGTGCACGGGCAGGAACGAGACGAGATCGACGTCCTTGCAGTCGAAGCCGGCGGCCTCGCCCTCGCTGCACTCGACCATCTCGCCCGTCACGGCGGCCATGCCCTGCGGCGGCCCGGCGAGGTCGGCCTCGACCGCCCAGCCCTCTGCGGTGCGGTGGAAGACGACGGCCTTGCCGGCGCCGTAGTCCGCGCCGACGATGCCGGCGGCGGCGACGTCGCCATCGACGGCGAGGGTGGCGGCGAAGAAGGAGCCCCGGCGGAGGTCGTCGGCGGCGAGCTTGGTAGCGCCGGTCCACATGCCGTCAGCGTCCTGGCTGAAGAGGTAGATGCGGCCCTCGAAGCTGGAGGCGCCGGGGGCGCCCACCCACAGCGCGTCGCCGCTCTGGGCCAGGGCCATGCCGAAGCGCATCTGGCGGGCGCCGTCGAAGGGCACGAGCGTGCCGGCCTCACTCCACGCGCCGTCCTCGGCATCGTAGCCGAACGTGTAGACGGCGCCGGAGAACTGCTCGTGGCCCGGCGCGCCCACATAGAGCGTCCCGCCGGCCAGCAGCAGGGCGTCGCCGAAGCGACTGTTGCCCTCGATGCCGGTGCCGGTGAGGACGGCCTGCTGCGCCCACGTGCCGTCGGCCTGGCGCTGGAAGGCGTACACGGCGCCCGTGTTCTCTTCCTGGCCCGAGGCGCCGACGAAGGCCCAGCCGTCGCCGAGCGCGACGCTGCTGCCGAAGCGCATTTCGCCCTCGGCGTCGGCCGTCAGGCGGGCCTCCTGCATCCAGGCTCCATCGGCGCCGCGCCGGAAGACGTAGGCCGCGCCGGCCCCTTCGGTCGGCGAGGTGCTGGCGAGGATGGCGTCGCCGTCGAAGGCGAGCGCGCTGCCCAGACGGGCGCCCTCGGCGGCGCCCTCGGCCGTCAGCGTGGCGGCGAGCGCCCAGCCGTCGGCGCCCTGCTCGTAGACGTAGACCGCGCCGCGCTCCCCGTCGGGGCGCGTGGCGGTCGTGACGAGCGTGCCGCCGGAGAGCGCGAGGGCCTGGCCGAAGTGGTCGTTGGCGAAGGCGTCCGGGCCGGCCAGGCGGGCCGTCTCGGTCCACGTGCCGGAGCCGTCCTCGGCAAAGAGGTAGACCGCACCCGGCGTCATCGTGTTCTGCGGCTCACCGACGGCCACGAGGCCGCCGGAGACGGCCACCGACCCGCCGAAGCCCTGAACCTCGGGCCGCACCACGTCCGCCCGGAAGGTCTGGGCCGCCGCCGGGGCGGCCAGCACGAGTGCGAGGACCAGCAAAGAGAAGATCCGATTCATCATCGAGAAGAGTCTGGGGATGGGAGACGGGACCACGGAGCATCGCGGCAGGATCGAGCCCTGGCACCCCCGTGTGGGCGGGGGCGGCTCCGTTCACAGCGCGCATTTAGACGTGCGATGCCCGGAGAAGATTCAGTAATATTTGGTGACCCCTGGCCCCCTGCCGGTGACGACGGGAGGGCGCGCCAACCCCCCTACGCAAACGCCCCGCACTCGGCCTGAGCACGGGGCGTTGCAGGATGCACGGCGAGGCACAGCGGCTACGCGGCGGCCTCCAGGATCGCCTTCTTCGTCATCACCTCGACGAGGTGCCGCCGGTACTCGGCGCTGGCGCTGAGGTCGCTCATCAGGTCGGCGCCGTCGGCCATGCCGGCTACGGCCTCGGCCACGGTGTCTTCGTTGACGAGCTGCCCGGCGAGCTTCTCCTCGACGCTCCTCGCGCGGTGAGCATGGGCCGTAGCGCCGGTGACGGCGATGCGCGCCGAGCGGACCGTCGGGCCGCGGTCTACGTCCAGCATGGCGCAGACGCCGACGATGGCGTAGCGCGAAGCCGGGTTGGCGAACTTGGCGTAGGCGGCCCGCTTGCCGCCCGTCAGGGCAGGCACGCTCACCCTCGTGATGATCTCGCCGTCCTGGAGGGCCGTCGTGAACAGCCCCTGGAAGAAGTCGTCCGCCGCGATCTCGCGCGCGCCGCCCGGGCCGGCCACGTGGATCGTGGCGCCGAGGGCGAGGACGACGGCGGGATAGTCCGCCGAGGGATCGGCATGGGCGAGGCTGCCGCCCAGCGTGCCCCGGTTGCGCACCTGCGGGTCGCCGATGTGGGCCGCCGTCCGGGCGAGCACGGCGCAGTGCTGCCGGACTTCGTCCGAGTGCTCGACGGCCCGGTGCGTGGTGCCCGCGCCGATGTGGAGGCGATCGCCCTCGACGCGGATGCCGCGCAGCTCGTCGATGCCGGAGACGTCGATGAGCACCTGCGGGGCGCTCAGGCGGAGCTTCATGGCGGGGATGAGGCTGTGGCCGCCCGCCAGCAGCTTGGCATCCATCCCGTGCTGCTGCAATAGCTGCACGGCCTCGGCCACCGAGGCGGCGCGCTGGTATTCGAAGGCGTAGGGGGTCATCGATTCAGCAGGGTTTTTCGGTTGAGGGTGGAGCGATCAATCGATGCATCAGGTGTATGGGGGGCAGTAGTATGGGCGATCAATTGATCGCCCGTACAGGCGTGCATCCTGGGGCGCCTGCTCCCTGGAGCGCCTGCTCCCTGGAGCGCCTGCTCCCTGGGGCGCCTGCTCCCTGGAGCGCCTGCTCCCTGGGGCGCCTGCTCCCTGGAGCGCCTGCTCC
>JAWWAN010000319.1:0-5055 GCA_033721675.1 Rhodothermales bacterium
GGACGCCGTCTTTGAAGACTACTACCGGCCCGGTGCCCGGGCCTACCTGAAGCTCGACGTGCAGGGCTACGAGCGGCACGTGCTCGACGGCGCCGCGCGCGCGCTGCCGCAGATCCTCGGCCTCCAGCTCGAGATGTCGCTCGTGCCGCTCTACGACGGCGAGACCCCGTTCCACGAGATGCTGACCGTGCTGGACGGCCTCGGCTTCACGCTGATGTCGGTGGAGCCCGTCCACGCGGATGCGCGCACGGGCCAGCTCCTGCAGGTGGACGGCATCTTCTTCCGCGACGGGGCCGCCGGCTGACCCGGCCGCCCGCTCTTCCCCGCCAACCCCGCGACCCCGGATGAACCGCCGGCTGCTGGTCAACGCGCTCGTCTCCGCCGCGCAGGTCGTCGTCGTGGGCGGCGCGTTCTTCGTCCTCTACCGCTTCCTGCTCGACGTGCTCGGCGCGGCGGACTTCGGCGTGTGGGCGCTCGTGCTGGCGACGACCTCGGCCACGGCCGTGGCGAACCTCGGGCTGGCCGCCAGCGCCGTCAAGTTCGTCTCCCAGTACCGGGCGCGCGGAGACACGGTCTACGTGGCGCAGCTCATCCAGACGGCGATGCTCTCGGTGGGTGGGGTGCTGGCCGTCGTGCTGCCGCTGCTCTACCCCGCCCTGCGTGCGCTCCTGGGCGTCTTCATCGAGCCCGCGAGCAAGTTGCCCGAAGCGCTCTCCATCCTCCCCTACGCCCTCGTCTCGTTCTGGCTGACGTCCGTCGGCGGCGTGGCGCTCTCGTGCCTGGACGGCTTCCAGCGCGTGGACTGGCGGGGCGGGCTGCTGATGGGCTCGACGCTCACCTACCTCGGGCTGGCCTTCCTGCTCGTCCCCGACGGCGGGCTGATCGGGCTGGCGCAGGCCCAGGTGATTCAGGCGGCGCTCCTCTTCGCGGCGGGCTGGCTGCTGCTGCGGCGGCTGCTGCCGGCCCTGCCCCTCGTGCCGTGGCGATGGCACCGGGGCGCCTTCCGCGAGATGCTCGGCTACAGCCTCAACTTCCAGGTGATCGCCGTCTTCCAGATGCTCTTCGAACCCGTGACGAAAGCCCTCGTCTCGCGGTTCGGAGGGGTCGATGTGCTGGCCTACTTCGAGATGGCGCACCGGATGGTCTTCCAGATCCGCGCCCTCTTCGCCACCGCCCACCAGGCCATCGTGCCGACCATCGCCGAGGTGCAGGAGACCGCGCCGGAGCGGCTGCGCGACCTCTACGCCGGCTCGTTCCGGCTGCTGCTCTACCTGCTCGTTCCCGCCCTCCCCTTCTTCATCGCCCTCACCCCCCTGATCTCGCGCGTGTGGATCGGCCGGTACGAGCCGGCCTTCGTGACGTTCGCCGTGCTGCTGTTCGCCGGCTGGTTCCTGAACCTGACCTCGGGGCCGGCCTACTTCGCGAACATGGGCACCGGCGCGCTCCGGTGGAACGTGATCGGGCACGCCGTGGCGGGCGTGCTGAACGCGGCCCTGGGCGTCGCGCTGGGCTGGTACGCCGGCGGCACGGGCGTCGTGGTCGGCTTCATGACGGCGATTGTGGCGGGCAGCCTGACGACGACGCTCGCCTACCACCGCGCGCACGGCATCCGGATGGCCGGGCTGGTGGAGCCGGCGACGTTGTGGCTGGGCGCCGCCGGCCTGGCCGCCCTCGGCGCGGCGCTCGCCCTCTACGAATGGCTGCGCGCGGCGTGGCCCCTGGCCGCCCTCGCGCTCGCCGTGGTGGCCGTCTTCGCGCTCGTCGTCGCTCTCCCGCTGTGGCGGCACCCGATGCGGGCGGTGCTGCAAGCGTGGCTGGCGCGGGCCTTCCTGCGCGGGCGCTCCGCGCCCGTGCGGCGATGACGGCCGCGCGCCCACATATCGTCCTGTTCGACCTCTATGCGGGCGGCCACCACGGGCAGTACCTGCGCCAGCTCATCGAGCACTGGGGCGCGCAACAGCGGCCGGGGCGGCTGGAAGTCGTCGTGCCGCCCTCCTTCGCCGGGCCCCACCCGGACGTGCCGGAGGCCGCCGCCCGGTTCGCCGGGGCGGGCGTCTCCTATAGCCCCCTCCCAGAACCCGTGGCGCTCCCCTACGACGGCCCCCTCGGCCTCGTCCGGACGGACCGCGCGCACGGGCGGCTGCTCCGCGAGACGGTGCGCCGTCTGGAGCCGGACCACGTCGTGCTGATGTACGCAGACCACGTGCTGCTCTCGCTCGGCCTCGGCCTGCGCCTGCCCGGCGTGGCGACGCTCTCCGGCATCTACTTCCGCCCCTCGTTCCACTACCGCGCCTTCGACGGCGACGACGCCGGGCCGAAGGAGCGCCTGAAGCGGATCGAGAAGCGTACGCGCCTGCGCCTCGCCCTCCGCAATCCGCACCTGACGCACCTGTTCTGCCTGGATCCCTACGTGGTGCCCTATGCCGAGCGCATGGCCGGCGGCGTGGCGGCCGTCCCGCTGCCGGACGGCATCACGCTCCACCCGCCCGGCCGGACGCCCGAGGCCACGCGCACGCGCTGGGGCGTGGAGCCGGGCCGGCGCGTCGCGCTGCTCTTCGGGGTGGTGGACGAGCGGAAGGGCGTCTATCCGGTGATCGAGGCGCTGGGGCGGCTGCCGGAAACCGCCCAGCGGCAGGTGGCGCTCGTGCTGGCCGGGCCGGTGCCCGAGGCCGAACGTGCGCGGCAGCGCGCGGCCATCGAGCGCCTGCGCGCTACGAGCGCCGTGCAGGTGGTGCAAGACACCCGGTTCATCCCGGACGAGGAGATCCAGGACCTGATGCGCGCCGCCGACCTCGCCCTCGTCACCTACCAGCGGCACGTGGGGTCGAGCAATGTGCTGGTGCGCGCCGCCGACGCCGCCGTGCCCGTCCTCGGCTCCAGCTACGGCCTCGTGGGCGAGCACCTGCGCCGCCGCCGCCTCGGGCTGCCCGCCGACGCCACCGACCCCCGCGCCCTCGCCGACGGCTTCGGCCGATGGCTCGCCGGCACCCTCCCCTTCGACGCCGACGCCGCCCGCCGCTTCGCCGCCGAGCACACCGCCGACGCCTACGCCGCCACCATCCTGGACGCCGTGGGGGGCGGGTAGGCCCCGGCATTCGCCTTCTTCGACCAAAATTGTCCCGGCTGCACGAGGGCAGGGCGTATCTTGCGTCCGCACCGACGCCATCTCCTTGTTTTCCAACGATGTCTGACAGCACACTCCTCGTCACCGGCTCGGCCGGCCTGATCGGCTCGGAGGTCTGCGAGCACTTCATGCAGCGCGGGTGGACGGTCCACGGCGTGGACAACAACCAGCGCGCCGCCTTCTTCGGGCCGGAGGGGGACACGCGCTGGAACCAGCACCGCCTCGAAGCCGCCTACCCCGATCGCTACCACCACCACAACCTCGACGTGCGCGACCGGCCGGGCGTGCTCGCTCTGCTGGAGACGCTCGCGCCGGACGCCGTCGTGCACGCCGCCGCTCAGCCCTCGCACGACCTCGCCGCCCGCATCCCCTTCGACGACTTCGACGTCAACGCCGTCGGCACGCTCAACCTGCTGGAGGCCGTCCGCCGGCACGCGCCCGAGGCGCCGTTCGTCCACCTCTCGACCAACAAGGTCTACGGCGACGCCCCCAACGAGATCGACCTCGTAGAGCGCGAGACGCGCTGGGACTACGCCGACCCCCGCTATGCCGATGGCATCGCCGAGGATCTGCGGATCGACCAGTGCAAGCACTCCCTCTTCGGCGCCTCCAAGGTGGCGGCGGACGTGATGGTGCAGGAGTACGGCCGCTACTTCGGGATGGCCACGTGCTGCCTGCGCGGCGGCTGCCTCACCGGCCCGGCACACGCCGGCGTGGAGCTGCACGGCTTCCTGAGCTACCTCGTCCGCTGCAACGTCGAGCAGCGGCCCTACACCATCTTCGGTTACCAGGGCAAGCAGGTGCGAGACAACATCCACGCGCACGACGTCGCCCGTTTCATCGAGTGCTTCCTGGCCGCCCCGCGGGTGGGCGAGGTCTACAACCTGGGCGGCGGGCGCGGCAACAGCTGCTCGCTCCTCGAAGCCTTCGCCGCCGCCGAAGCGCTCTCCGGGCAGGAGATGATCTACGCCTACGACGCACAGCACCGCGAGGGCGACCACATCTGCTACATCAGCGACCTCTCGAAGTGCCGGGCCCACTACCCGGAGTGGGACATCCGCGTGCCGCTCGACGCCATCTTCGAGCAGATCTACCGGGCCTGGACGGAGCGCCTGGCCGCCGGGCGCGACGCCTAGACCGACTGCCATGACTCGCCTTCGATCCCTGCTCCCGGTATGCACGCTGCTGGTGCTCGGCCTCGCCGGGGCCGCGCCGGGCTGTGCCGGGCCGGAGGCGCCCGGCCTCGCCACGGAACCTCCTGCGCCCGCCGGCTCCGGCTTCGTCTTCGACGACTTCGCGTACGCGACGGCGGAATGGGCCTCGGTGGAGGGCGCGCCGCCCACCGCGCGCGCCCTCTTCGGCCGCAACGCGTGGTGCCTCGACCGCGCCTGCACCGAGACCGTGGTGACGCGCGCGTGGTACCGCTACCTGTGGCCCGAGCCCTACTTCACCCCGCCAGACCCGGCGTCGAGCCTGGCGGTCACGCCCGGCGGCCGGCTCCGCTTCCGGCTCGATGCCGGCGCGCACCTGGGGGATCACGAGCACTTCCCCCGCCAGATCGCCTCCGGCTTTGCCGCGCGCACGGGCACGTGGGTGGCGCGCGTCCGCTTCTCGGACCTCCGCGCCGTGCCGGCCTCCGAGGCCGAGGTGATCCAGGCGTTCTGGACGATGACGCCGCATTCCGCCGTCGTCGGCGACCCGCGCGACGGGGAGAAGGCGTGGGGCGAGATGGACCACGAGTTCAACAACTACTTCCATTTCCACGAGCGGGCCGCGCGCGTGGCGAACCAGACCGGCTTCCGGGACGGGGCGCACGCGGGCATCCGGCCCCTTGCCCTGCGCGCTCCCGAGGCCGGCCCGCAGGCGCCCGCCTATTCCTGCACGTACCGCCTCCGCCCCGGCGAGGCGATCCGCGAGGGCGACGCCGAGAC
>JAWWAN010000320.1:0-5041 GCA_033721675.1 Rhodothermales bacterium
ACCCGGAGACGGGCTACGGATACATCCAGTACGAACCGCCCGGCGCCGACGACGACGAGGAGGAGGCCCCGCTCGCCTTCCCCGTCCGCACCTGCGCCGAGAAGCCGGACGTGGCGACGGCCGAGCGCTTCCTCGACTCTGGCGACTTCCTCTGGAACAGCGGCATGTTCATCTGGCGGGCCGACACGATTCTGGAGAAGCTCCGCCACCACCTGCCCCGCGCCTACGAGGCCTTCGCCCCGCTCCAGGCGCTCCCCCGGCGCAACGGCACCGCCGAGGACCGCGCGGCGGAAGACGCCGCCGTGCGCACCGCCTACGAACGGAGCCCCCGCATCTCGATCGACTATGGCGTGATGGAACGCGCCGACGCCGTCTACGTCGTCCCCGGCACCTTCGGGTGGAGCGACGTCGGGGACTGGCGGGCGGTCTACGACCTGAGCGAGAAGGACGAGCACGGGAACGTGCTCCACGAACGTGCGCTCGTCCACGACGCCAGCCGGTGCTACGTCGAAGCCGAGGACGGCCGCCTCGTGGTGCTCGTCGGTGTGCACGACCTCGTGGTGGTCGAGACCGAGGATGCGCTGCTGGTGTGCCACCGCGAGAGCACGCAGCGCGTCAAGAACGTCGTCGAGTACCTGCACGCGCATCAGCTGGAGGACTACGTGTAACCTGGGCGGCTTCGCCCTCGTCTGCCGGCAAGATGCCGGGGCCCGAGGGGGCCGCCGTGAGCAGGGGGGCGTTCGTGCCCCGGTCCCCGGTGGGGGGGCGGAGGCGACGCTTAATGGGATCTTAACACGGCTCGTGAACCTTTAGTCATTTGGTGACGTACGGGTCGCACAATGACTGGCCAGTCACCGTATGACTGCTCAGTCTCCCCCTTCCCCACCGACGTACCCGACCCGCCATGCCCGTCATTACCGAGACGCCGGAGCCGCTGTCCCGCCGGGAGCGGGAGCGGCTTCAGCGCCGCCGCGAGATCCTCGACGCCGCCCGCGCGGTCTTCGCCGAAAAAGGCTATTCCAACGCCACGCTCGACGAGGTCGCTCAGCGCGCCGAGTACGCCAAGGGGACCATCTACAACTACTTCGCCAGCAAGGACGACCTGCTGCTGGCGATCTTCGACGACCTCTACGACGACCTCAACGCCATCATCGAGGCTCGCTTCTCGCCCGCGTCGATGGAGGGCCGCAGCCTGGAGGAGGTCTTCCACGGGTTCGTCAGGGCCTACATGGAACACTTCTTCCAGAACCGGGAGCTGTTCCTGATCCTCGTCAAGGAGGCCTACCGCATGGTCTTCAGCGACGACCGCGAGAAGGCGTGTTACTTCCAGCAACAGCGGGAGCGCATGGTGAGCGCGATGGTGCCCACGCTGGAGCACGCCATCGCGCGGGGCGAGATGAAGCCGCTGCCGGCCGTCGCCGTGGCCAACATGCTGCTGGGCAACGTCAATGGGATGCAGATGCACATCGCCCTCGAAGGGCTGGAAGAGGCCCCGTGCGATCCCGTGCTGCATACCTCCGACGACGCCGCCGCCTTCCTCACCACGATGCTCTGCGACGGGCTCCTGGACCGATCCTGACCCGATTCTTGCCCGCGCCTACATCCCGCCGGATCCGACGATCCCCCTGCCCCATGCACTCCCTTTCCGATAGACCTCGCCGGCCGTACGATGCCCGCCGCAGGGCCTTCGCTCTGCTCCTGGCGCTCCTCCCCGCCCTCGGCGCGGCGGCCCAGGGGCAACCCGTTCCCGTCCCGCTCGACGCCGACACCCCGCTCGTGCTGACGCTCGACGAGGCCGTGCAGATCGCGCTCGTGAGCAACTACGCCGTCCGTGGCGACCGCCTCAGCATCGAAAACGCCGAGGCGCAGGTGCGCGAGGCGTGGGGGCAGGTGCTCCCGCAGGTCGATGCGTCCGCCAGCTACACGCGCAACCTCAAGAGCGCCAACCCGTTCGCCGGGAGCGCCGCCGGCGGCCTCTTCGGCTCGCTCGGCTTCGTGGACTGGCTCGCCTTCAACGAACGCGCCCGCACCGACGAAGACCCCGGCACGGTCCCCATCGCGTTCCCGGAGTTTCAGGATCGGCAGGCGCAAGGCTTGCGCGAGGCCGGCATCTCGCTGGGGGGGTCAGACAACCCGTTCGCCGTCGAGAACCAGTTTCAGAACGGGCTCACCGTCACCCAGACCCTCTTCAACGGCAGCGCCTTCGCCGCCATCTCCGGCGCCGAGCGCCTGAAGGACATCAACCGGAAGGGGCTGGCCCGCCAGGAGCAGCTCATCGTAGACGAGGTGCGGCGGTCTTTCTACCAGGCGCTGCTGGCGCAGGCGCAGGCCGGCGTGGTCGAGTCCAGCGTGGGCCGCACGGCGGCTACGCTCAGCGAGACGGCCCGCCGCGTGGCGCAGGGCGTGGCGCCCAAGTTTCAGCGGACGAGCGCCGAGGTGACGCTGGCGAATCTGGAAACGCAGCTCGTGCAGGTCCAGACGCAGGCCGCCACCGCGCTCGATCAGCTCAAGTTCACGCTCGGCATTCCGGTGGCGCAGCCCGTCCGCCTGCGGGGCTCGCTGGCAGTAGACGAGGCCGACCTCTACCGGCAGGTCTCCGTCGCCGGCGCCTACGCGGCCGCGCTGGAGCGCCGGCCGGACCTCGACCAGGCCCGCCTCGCCGTCGAGCTGCGCGAGATCGACCGGCGGATCACGCGGGCCGAGTACCTGCCCCGCCTCTCGGCCTTCGCCAACCTCAGCTACAGCGGCAGCGTGCCGGACGACCGGAGCTTCACCGTGGCGGACCCGGACGACCCGTTCTCGTTCACCCGGCGCGATAACACCTTCTTCAGCGAGTCCTACTGGCAGCCGTCGGTCAACGTGGGGATGACCCTGACGTGGAACCTCTTCAACGGCTTCCAGACGTCCGCGCGCGCCCAGCAGCGGCAGATCGCGGTGGAGCAGGCCCGCCTGGATTATGCCCGGCTGGAGCAGGGCGTGCGCCTGGAGGTCGAGACCGCCCTGCGCAGCCTGCGCGCGGCCTACCAGCAGATCCTCAGCCAGGAGCAGAACGTGGCCCGCGCCGAAGAGAACTACCGGATGGCCAGCGTGCGCCTCCGCGAGGGCGTCGCCACCCCCCTGGAGGAGCGCGACGCCTCCGACCTGCTGGACCAGAGCCGCCTCAACTACCTCCAGGCCGTGCACGACTACCTCGTGGCGCGCAGCGCCTACGAGACCGCCCTCGGCCTCTCGCCCACCCGCCCCGCCGACGCCAACCTGACGCTCAACCAGTAGCGCCGCGGCACCTCGACTCTGCCCACCCGACCGTAGCCCATTCCGATGCATACATCCCCGATGTTCACCCGCAGCGCCGTCGCCGCGCTCGCCCTGGCGGCCCTCGCCGTGGCCGGCTGCGGCGGTGCCGACGGCGCCAGCGAGGCCCGCGACGCGAACGGCACGCCCGCCCAGCGGAGCGTCCGCGTAGAAACCCTCCTCCTGCAACCGACCGACTTCGAGGACGTGATCGAGCTGACCGGCACCGTCGAGGCGCTGGACGACGCCCGCCTCTCGGCGCAGGCGTCCGGCACGGTCGAGTACCTGGCGGCGCTGGGGCAGCGCGTGGGGCGCGGCGCCGCGGTGGCCCGGCTGGACCAGGGCCTCGTCCGCGCCGCCGTGCAGCAGGCCGAGGCGCTGGTGGAGAGCGCCCAGGCCCAGTTCGAGCTGGCCGAGGACAACCTTCAGCGCAACGAGCCGCTCTACCAGGACTCCATCATCAGCGCCATCGAGTTTCAGAGCGTGCGCGCGCAGTACAACCAAGCGCGAGCCGGGCTGCGGCAGGCCCAGGCCGGCCTCGCGCAGGCCCGCGAGCAGCTCAGCAACACGGTCATCACGGCGCCCTTCGGCGGCGTGGTAGAGGCCCACTTCGTGGAGCGGGGCGAGCAGGTGACGCCCGGCATGGCCGTGGCGCGCGTGGTCAGCACCGGCCGCGTGCGCGTCAGCGCCGGCGTGCCGGAGCGCTACGCCGGAGACATCGAGCTGGGCACCCCGGTGCTGCTGGACTTCAAGGCCTACAGCGGCGGCCCGGAGCGCGGGCGCGTCTCGTTCGTCGGCAGCGCCATCGACCCGCAGAGCCGCACCTTCCCCGTAGAGGTCGAGATCCCCAACCCGGACGGCACGCTCAAGCCGGAGATGATCGTGGAGGTCTTCATCACGCGCTCGCAGCTCGCCGACGTACTCGTGATCCCCCGCTCCGCCGTCCTGCGGGACGAGACGGGCAACAGCGTCTTCGTCGCCGCCGAACGCGACGGGCGGCCCGTGGCCGAGCGGCGCTACGTCACGCTCGGGCCGTCCTACAGCGGCCGCGTGCTCGTCGAGAGCGGGCTGGAGGCCGGCGAGCGCGTGCTGGTGCTGGGCCAGACGAACGTCACCGAGGGCG
The DNA here is from genome assembly GCA_033721675.1 of Rhodothermales bacterium. Taxonomy (GTDB): domain Bacteria; phylum Bacteroidota; class Rhodothermia; order Rhodothermales; family JAWWAN01; genus JAWWAN01. Next base: position 4,415 of record JAWWAN010000320.1, read on the forward strand.
ACGCCGTCGAGGTCGTCGAGCAGTACCGTTCGATCGATGCCGCCGGCGTGCCCCTGAACGACTAGCCCCCCTCTCGCCCCCCTGCACGCGCCCCCGAGGCGCCCCCTAGAGCGAGCGTACACCCATGCGAATCACGAATCTGGCCATCAAATACCGCACCACGGTCGTTGTGCTGACCGTGCTGCTGGTCATCGGCGGGCTCTACAGCTACACGACGATCCCGAAGGAGTCCTTCCCCTCCATCGAGATCCCGAACATCGTCGTCACGACGATCTACCCCGGCGCCAGCCCGGACGACATCGAGTCCCTCCTGACGAAACCCATCGAGCAGGAGGTCCAGGGCATCAACGGCATCGACGAGATCCGCTCCACCTCGGTCGAGGGCGTATCCACAGTCGTCGTCGAGTTCAACCCGGACATCTCGATGGACGAGGCGTTCCAGAAGGTGCGAGACAAGGTGGACGTCGCCAAGGCCGAGCTGCCGGCGGACGTCGAAGAGCCCATCGTCAGCGAGATCGACCTGCAGGAGTTTCCCATCCTGAACATCAACCTCGCCGCGCCGTATTCGCTGGCCCGGCTGAAGGAGGTGGCCGAAGACCTGTCCGACGAGCTGGAGGCCATTCCGAG
>JAWWAN010000321.1:0-5038 GCA_033721675.1 Rhodothermales bacterium
CCGTCCGGGAACGTCCGCGTGTCGAGCGGGATGAGCAGGTTCCAGTTGGTCGAGAGCCACCAGTTGTCGGCGCCGGGGGTATCCCACGTCTCGCCGCTGCCGGCCTCGTAGTGCTCGCGCGTCTCGGCAACGGTGTGGCCGGAAATCTCGGTGAAGGGGAAGCTGGCCTGCTTCACCTGGAGGTCCGAGACGTCCCAGTACTGGCGCCTGAAGTCGAGGGCCGCGCCGAGCGGTAAGGGGTTCCAGCTCGCCCCGTCGTGGTACTCGACCTCGTAGTAATCGACGTTGACGAGATCGCCGGGATTCTTGTAGATCGGGATGACGCCGGCGAACGGCCGGTGGTAGCCCGTACTGTTGGGCGGCACCGGGCCGGCCTTCGCGTACCCCTCGGGCGCCGCCGGGGCGCTCAGGTTGCCGCCGATTTCGTTGACCGGGAAGTGGCATACCTGGTCGAGGATGACGCACTCGCCGCCTTCGCACGGCGGGTTCGGGCACGGCACCGGAATGCAGCACGCCTCGTCGCTGACGACGAGCTGGACGTCGAGCGGGTTGGGGATATTCCAGCGGGTGTCTGCGACGGTCTCCTCCAGGATCACCTGGTCGCCGTTGCCGCAATCCTGCGTCACCTTGAAGAGGAGGTCGGGCGTGCAATCCCACCAGGGATACCACGGGTACCAGGGCCATACGCGGAGGCGCTCCAGCTCGGGCGCCGGCGGCAGGGCGGCCACGAGCTGCTCCCGGAGGCGGGGCAGCGCGCTGACGTCTTCGGGCTGCAGCACCCGCTTCGTCGCCAGCGGCTCATCTGCCAGGAGGGGCTCGATGAGGCGGAGGCTCGGCTGGTTCTCGGCCCGGCCCAGGCGCAGGTCCGGAGCCTGCCGCACGACGCTCCGGAAACGTTCGAGCAGCGCCGGGTCGACGCGCCACAGCCGGAGGCGCCACCACCACCAGGGCCACCATCCGCAACACCATCGGAAGGAGAGCGAGAAGGTGCCGTCGGCGTTCGTGGTGGTGCATCCCACCTGCTGGGTGCTGGTCCAGATGAGCCACCGGTCGACGTCGAAGGCGCAGACCGTGGCGCCGGGCACCGGGCTGCCGTCGGGGCAGACGACGCGCCCGCGCACGGTGAACGTGCGGCACCAGCGGCGCCACCAGTACCAGTAGTAGGGCCGGATGACGACCGGCGCGAGGCGCAGGTCGTCGTCGCCGCGCCAGCGGCGGGCGGCCACGGGGAAGGCGAGCGTCTGGAGGCCCATCATCTCTTCGTCCGAGGCCTCGGCCGGCCCGACGGCCACGTGCAGCGCGCCGGGCTGTTCCGCGAAGCGCAGCGTGGCCGTGCCCTTCCCGCTCTTACCCAGGGCCACGGTGTCTGAGACGAGCGCGCCGCTCCGGTCGCGGGCGACGACCTTCACGCGCTCGTTCGGCGAGACGTCGTCGATCTGTGTGGCGTCGAGCGGGACGACGAGCCGATACCGGGCGTCGTCGGTCCGCCCCTTCCTTGCTTTCGCAGCCATTGGAGCACTCTCTTTAACCTGAAGAATCGTGGAGGACGGCAGCCCCCGCTGCCGCTGAAGAAAGGCCGACGCCGGAGGACATTCGGAAGAGGCCCATCACAGCCGGGCGTGCAAGAAAGTCTCTTCCGGGGGACGCCTGTGAGTAGTGAAGTCGTGCGCCGTGGCCCCGGAAAACCCGTCGGCTACCTCCCTAATAGACGATTCGCCGCGCGCCGGCTCATCCGGGCACGCGGCGAATCGTGGCTGCAAGAATAGGCAACCCCTCGGCGAGCGCACTCCCCGCACACAGGTCGCCCAAAACGAGAGAGTGCCGGCGAAGCAGTCGCTCCACCGGCACTCTGGGCGTCGGGCCATCCCCCCTCAAAGACAGCCCGAACAGTCGTAAGGGTGCGCTTCCGGCCAGGCCCGGCCATCCCCCCTCAAAGACAGCCGGGGCCCGGCGCGAAGGCGCGATACAAGGGTAAGTCTGGGTGCCCTTGGCATGGGCTTCCTTCTCTTCGAGCCTGGCCATCCCCCCTCAAAGACGGCCAGGGCTCGAAGCGAAGGCACTGCAACTCGGGGTTAACCCGAACTCGGGGTTCGGGCGGCCTTCATCCGGGCCGAAGCATCCCCCCTCAAAGACGCTCCGGGCCCGGGTGAAGGCGCACCGAACGGTGGGGTCTAATACCCGTGCTTCTTCTTCGTGTCCATCGGCGGGAGCAGCACGGTGTCGATCACGTGGATGACGCCGTTCGAGGCCGGGATGTCGACCGTGGTCACGGTGGCGTTGTTGACCATCACGGTGCCGTTCTTGACGGCGATGTCGAGCGCCTTGCCGTTGGCCGTCGGCGCGGAGTCGAGCTTGACGACCTCACCGGAAGTGACCTTGCCGGGGACGACGTGGTACGTCAGGATGGCCGTGAGCTTGTCTTTGTTCTCGGGCTTGAGCAGCTCCTCGACCGTACCCTCAGGGAGAGCGGCGAAGGCGGCGTTGGTCGGAGCGAAGACGGTGAACGGCCCCTCGCTCGAAAGCGTCTCGACCAGGCCGGCGGCCTTCACGGCGGCTACGAGCGTGCTGAAGTCATCGGCCGAAGCAGCGACCTCGACGATCGTGTCGTCGGTGGACGGCGCCGGCTGGCTCTGGAAACCGAAGAGCGTGAAGGCGGAGAAGGCCAGGATGGCCGCGAGCGAATGGAGCAGGTTGCGTTTCATCAGGAGTCACCTCGGAGCGGAAAAGGAACAGGCAGGTCGAGGAACGCTTTGAAGAAGATATGCAAAACGACCAAGTCAGTCAAGTCGTTCATATCGTCCAAATCGTTCATCGGCTTATAGGCGGATGCCGCAGGAAAGATTCGCCCTCGCCGAGGCGTAACAGGAACGATACACAAAGGTCGTTTTTCGGCCGGAACGGGGCCTCCCCGCCGCTGCCTGGCCCGGGCACGGCCCCTGCGCTCATCCATCCCACGAGGACGCATTGCTGACCAAAACCTTTTCCCCGAAAGAGCTGGCCGACGTCGTCGGCGTCAGCGAATCCTCCATCAAGCGCTGGGGTGATGCCGGGTTGATCGACGTGACGCGGACGGCCGGCGGCCACCGCCGCATCGGGATGTACGCGGCATTGCGGTTCATCCGCGAGCAGGAGATGCAGGTCGTCCGGCCGGATCTGCTGGGGCTGCCGGATCTGGAGGCCCTGCCGGCAGACGCCTACGCGGCGGAGCTGACGACGGACTCGTTCTACGAGGCACTCCTCGCGGGCGAGCCGCCCCATGCGCGGGGGATGATCGTGGCGGCGTATCTGGGCGGCACCTCCCCCGCCGCGCTGTTCGACGGCCCCATCGCCGGGGCGCTGGAACGCCTGGGGCGGCGCTGGCTGGAGGACGAACGGGGCATCTACGAGGAGCACGTGGCGACGGCCACCTGCCTGGAGGCCGTCAACCAGCTCCGGCTGCTGGTGCCGCCGCCGGAAGACGGCGCGCCGGTGGCCCTCGGCGGCGCTCCCGAGCAGGATCCTTACCTGCTGCCCTCCATGATGGTCGCCACCGTCCTGGCCGACGCCGGCTACCGGGCCGTCAACCTGGGCCCCAACGCGCCGGTCTCGACCTTCGTGCACGGGATGGAAGACAACCGCCCGGCGCTGGTCTGGCTGGCGGCCAAGGCGCCGCTGCCGGAGGCCGAGCGGGCCGCCTTCATCGAGCAGGTATGCCAGCCACTTCAGGCCGAGGGAGGCGAAGTGGTGCTCGGCGGCACGGCGGCAGAGGCAGACTCGGCAGCCTGGCCCGAAGGCACGCGCATCTGCTACACCATGCAGGATCTGGCCGTCTACGCCCGCCAGGCACGCCGGGCCGCGTAGCCCATCCCAGAAGCGTCAGTTCCGGGCGTAAGCGGCGCCGTCGTCGGGGCCGAAGGCGGTCCGGCCCTCCAGATTCGCCTCGACCTCCGCCCGCGTCCGCCACACGGGCCGCAGCTCCTGCCGCGCGAAGAGTTCGACCTGATCGCCCCGGTGCGCGGAGCCCGGCTGCGAGGCATTGCCGTAGGTGGTGAGCACCTCGGCGCGCACCGGATCCGAGAACTCGACGAGCGCCACGTACGAGTCCCCCCCGACGGCCCGAAAGCGCCGGTCGTCGTCCGGGGCGAACCAGAGGACGCGGAAGAGGCCCAGCTCGCCGGGGCCGCCGTTGGCCGGCAGGTCGGCCCCGCCGAAGCGCAGGCGGTAGACCTCCCCCCACGGGACGTCCAGGGCGCCGTAGGCATCGGTCACCTCTCGGGCAGCGGCGTCGAGGGCGGTGGCGGCGGCGGCCGGGTCGGCGAGGCCGTCCGGGGTGGTGCGGGGGGCGTCCTCGCGCCACGGCTCGGCGAAGCTGCCGGGGCCGAGGCGCTGCGCCCACGCGGCGAAGAGCACGGCGCCCCGGCTGGTGGCGTCGGCGCGGCGGTCCCAGGCACCGAGCACCTCGGCGGCCTGCTTCGCCAGGGGGGTGCCGTGCGTGCGGGCCGCCGGCAGGAGGTCGTCCAGGAGGCGGTCGGCCAGTTCGAGGCGGGTATCGTGCTTGTAGGCGCGCAGTTCATCGAACGTGATGCTGCTGTCTTCGGCGAGCATGCGGGCCGACCGCTGGGGCCGGAACCCCATCGCGCGGGGTGACAGGTAGGGCGGGAAGGCGTCGGCGTCGAGCGCGGGCGGGAAGGTGCTCGTCCACGCCGGGTCGTTCGCGTTCTGCACCCACCCGGCCGGCGGATCGACGACGCGCGGGAGGTCGTCGTACGGATGCGTCTCGGTCCAGAGCGTGCGCGATTCCGTGCCGGGCATCACGCCCTGCCATTCGGCCCAGCCGCCTTCGGGGCGTACGGGCACGCGCCCGCCGGAGAGGTACAGGATGTGTCCGTCACGGTCGGCGTAGACTGTGTTGAACATCGGCATCTGGAGCCGCCGCTGCGCCGCCTCGAAGCTTTCCAGGTCGGTGGCGCGGATCATGTCCCAGTACTGCTCGAACAGGCCGGACTGGTCGAGGCCGACGAGGCGGACGGCCAGCGCGCGGTCGCCGCGCCGGGCGAGG
>JAWWAN010000322.1:0-5037 GCA_033721675.1 Rhodothermales bacterium
CATTAGCTATCCGAACGGCCTGTGGATCAAGCGTCATACGGTAGACGTCGCTGAAGCCGTCCTGGTCGCTGATGAAGTAGAGACTGCGGCCGTCGGGCGCGAACTGGGGGTTGATGTGCTTGGCGCCGGGGAAGGGCTGCACAACTGCATAGTCGCCGGTCTCGACGTCGAAAAGGGCGAGGCGGGTGTTGGCGTAGTCGAGCGTCTCGAAGTCCGTCCCGTCGGGCCCGCGGTCCGTGACGACGGCGATCGTCTGGCCGTCCGGGCTCCAGGCGGGCTGGAGGTCGGCGAAGCGGTCGTTCGTGATCTGACGGACCTTGCCGGTGCGGACGTTGAAGAGGTAGAGGTCCGAGATGCCGCCGTCGATGCCGGAGAAGGCGATCCAGTCGCCGTCGGGGCTCCAGGCGGGGTTGCTCATGGCGGCCACGCCCTGCACCTTCACGCGCCGCTCGATCTCGCCGCTGTTGAGGTTCCAGATGGAGATCTCGTTGTCGCCCTCGGCGAAGGTGATGAAGGCGAACCTGGTGCCGTCGGGGTTCCAGGAGCCGGACGAGTTGATGAACCGGATGGCGTCGAAGTGCGGGTTCGAGTTCGTCGCCTTGAGCTTGCGGATGATGCGGCCCGTCTCGGCGTCCGCGATGAAGATGTTGATGTTGAAGAGGTCGCGCTCGGAGATGTAGGCGATGAAGCGGCCGTCCGGGCTGAGCGCCGGCGCGATGTTGAGCGCGCCGGAGCCGGTCTCTTCGGAGAGGACGAGGCGGCCGACGTCGGCGGGGTCGGTGCGGCCTTCCATCAGGGGCAGGTAGGCGTCCTTGACGGCCTGCGCCCACTCGGTCGAGAGCGAATCGGCGGTGATGCCGAGCGTATAGACGAAGGCGGAGTCGAGCCCGGTGCGCCCGCCGAGCTTGTAGAGGTTGGCCACCGCGGCGTCGCCGTACTTGCCGCCGATGTAGGCGAGGTAGCCCTGCCCGTACCGGTAGGGGAAGTACTTGACCGGGTTGTTGAGGTCCTTGATCGTCGGGAGGTCGTCTCGGAGGGCGGCGTCGCGCAGCCACATGGCCGTGTGGGAGTCCGAGCGGCCAACGGAGAAGTACTCGGCCATGCCCTCGACGAGCCAGAGCGGCAGGAGCTGGATGGCGAAGCGCGTCGAGTCCTCGCGCGAGAGGGCGATGTCGTACTGGAAGCTGTGGACGAGCTCGTGCCCGAGGACGTGGTCGGTCTCTTTGTAGATGCCCGTCAGCGGCATCACGACGCGCTCCTTGAGGGACTCGGTGACGCCGCCGGTGCCCTGCCCGATGAAGCCGCCGATGACGTTCGTCTGCTGGAAGTCGGCGTCGTTCGCGTAGAAGATGATGGGCTTGCGCTCGTGGAACTCGCGGAGGAAGGTGCGGGAGTGGCGGCGGTACCAGCGCTCGGCCATGCGCGAGGCGTCCTCGACGGCCTGCTCCTCCTCGGGGTAGAAGTAGAACTCGAAGTTCTCGGTGCGGAAGGTGCGGAAGTCGAAGTCGTCGTATTGCACCTTGTTGCGGCCGAAGTACTGGGCCGCCGCCGGAGACACCGCCGGGCCGAGCGCGAGGAAGAGGAACGTCAGGCAGGCAGCGAGAGCAGTAGTGCGCATGATTCCCGGTGGTTAGGATGCAGCGTCGCGGCGAGGCCGGCTGCACGATGAGGTGGGTACGGATGCCGGGGTGCGTGCCCGGAATATACGTACGTGGCGGCGGCGCCCCTGTTCGTGCATCGGCGGTTCGATATGTAACAGGCTGGTAGAAGAGCAGTTGCCGGGGGCGGCCGGAATGCCCTCCGGGCCGGCAGGACCGCAAAGACTGCTCCGGCGGGCGGCCAGGCGGCGCCGCCTCGGGCCCAGCCGTTGCCAGCCGTCCCCGAGCCGCCGCCAGCCGCGGCCCAGCCGGGGCGGCGGCGCCGGGCGGCCCGGCCGCGCCGTCCCCTCCTGAGACACCCGGCGCCCGCAATGCCCCGAATGGTGGACGCCACCGGAGGCGGCCGCGCGCGGCGGCTCCGTGCAGAGTACGGCACGGCGCCCAGCATTTCCACACCGCGCCCCGGCGGCCCCAGGGGGGCGGGCGCCCTCTGTAATCTTTTAGGTGCCCGTGGAACAGGCAGGGCGCGTCGCCGCTTAGAACGGCAGTGCCGGAGCCCCGGCAGTCTAACCCCCGGCAGGGAGCCATGGAAGAATATCGCATCCGCGTACGCATCTTCATCGGCCTGATCCTGGTCGTCATCGCCATCCTCGGCGGGCGCCTGGCGATGCTGCAGATCATCAACCAGGACGACTTCGCCGAGGTCTCGCGCGGGAATGCCCTGCGCGACCTCCGCGTGGAGCCGGCCCGCGGCGCCGTCTTCGACCGCAACGGCGTGCTGATGGTGGACAACGAGCCCACCTACACCGTCACCGTCACGCCCCGCAACTTCGACCCGGCCAACATCCCGATGCTGGCCCGCCTGCTCGAAGTGCCGGACTCGCTCGTGCAGGCCCGCCTGGACAAGGCCATCCAGTGGAGCCGCTACCGCCCCAGCCCGATCCTGGAGGAGGTGCCCTTCGACGTCTACAGCCGCTTCCAGGAGCAGCGCCACCTGCTGCGCGGGATCGACGTGGAGCAGAGCCAGAAGCGCCGCTACATGACCGACGCCGTGGCCTCCCACGCCCTCGGCTACATCCGCGAGGTCTCAGACGCCGAGCTGGACCGCTTCGAGGAGGAATATCCGCAGGCCCGCTACCGCCAGGGCGATCTCGTGGGCAAGACGGGCATCGAGCGCGAGTACGAGCGGTTCCTGCGGGGCGAGCCCGGCAGCGAGATCAAGCTCGTCAACAAGTACGGCCTGATCGTCAAGAGCTACCGCGAGGGCGCCGAAGACACCAACCCGGTGGGCGGCTACGACACGTACCTCGGCATCGACAGCCGCGTGCAGGCCCTCGCCGAGAGCCTCTTCGTCAACAAGCGCGGCGGCGCCGTCGCGCTCGACGCCAAGACGGGCAGCATCATCGCCCTCGTCTCGAAGCCGGACTTCGACCCCGACGTGTTCTCGCAGACGGTGGACCCGGCCACGTGGAACTACCTCAACAACAGCCCGCAGAAGCCCCTCTACAACCGCGCCACGATGAACCTGATGCCGCCGGGCTCGACGTGGAAGCCGTTCATGTCGCTGATGGCGCTCGCGGAGGGCAACGTCGCCCCGACGGAGACCTACTTCTGCCCCGGCTACCACCCGCTCGGCGGCGGGCGCATGTTCCGGTGCATGGGCGTCCACGGGCCCCAGCACGTCAAGGTCGCCATCAAGAACTCGTGCAACACGTTCTTCTTCGAGATGATGATGCGCACCGACCCGGACACGTTCAGCAAGTACGCCCGCATGTTCGGGTTCGGGGAGAAGGCGCCTACGGACATCCGCGAGCAGACGCCGGGCCTGATCCCGGACTCCTCGTACTACAACCGCGCTTATGGAGAGGGCCGGTGGACCTCCGGCTACACCATCAACCTCGGCATCGGGCAGGGGGACATGGGCGTGACGCCCCTCCAGCTGGCGCGCTACATCGCCGCCGTCGGCAACAAGGGCACGCTCGTGACGCCGCACCTCGTCGACTCGCTCGTCCACCCGGAGACGAACGACGTGGTCCTGCCGAATCTGCCGCCGGCCGAGGAGATCCCGATCGACGAGGAGTACTTCGAGCTCGTCAAGGAGGGGATGCGGCTCGTGATGGAGCAGGGGACGGGCGTGATGGCGCAGATCCCGGAGATCCCCTCGGGCGGCAAGACGGGTACGGCCCAGGCGCCGGGCGGCATGAAGGACCATTCCGTCTTCGTCATGTTCGCCCCGTGGGACGACCCGCAGATCGCCATCGCGGTGCAGTGCGAGAACGCGGGTTACGGCGGCCAGTGCGCCGCGCCCATCGCCAGCCTCATGGCCGAGCTCTACCTGAAGGGCGAGATCCCGGATACGCCGCAGAAGCAGGTCCGCATGCAGCGCGCGCTGGGCGCCCGCAGCGAACCCCTTCCGCAACGCCGCAGCTCCAGCGCCGCCGCCGGCGGATGATCCCCGTCCTGGATCTCCGATAATCCGAATACCGAACGATGCGCACCTGGTATCGAAATCTGGACTACCTCTCGATCCTGGCGTGGCTGGGGCTGGTGGCCTGCGGACTGGTGGCCATCTACAGCACCACGCACGGGTCGGGGCAGGAATTCCTGCCGACGAGCGTGCAGAAGAACTTCGAGCGGCAGTTCATGTGGGCGGGGATCTGTGGGGTGGGGATCCTCATCGCGCTGATGATGCCGGTGCGGTTCTTCCAGAAAGCCGCCTACCCGGCCTACCTCGGGTCGCTCTTGCTGCTGGTGGCGGCGCTCGTCTTCGGGCGCGAGGTCAACGGCGCGAAGTCGTGGCTCGTCGTCGGGCCGGTGCAGTTCCAGGTGTCGGAGCTGGCGAAGGTGGGGACGGTGCTGGCCGTGGCGCAGCTCCTCTCCTCGCGGCGGCCCAACTCGAGCAACGTGCGGTACGGCCTGCTGGCGGTGGGGCTGCTACTCGTACCGGCGGTGCTCATCATCCTGCAGAACGACACCGGCACGGCGCTCGTCTTCCTGGCGCTCGTGCCGATCATGCTGTTCTGGAGCGGGCTGCCGCTCAACGTGGTGCTGCTGCTCGTCTCGCCGGCGGTGGCGGGGTACCTCTCCATCGTCTACCTGCCCGCCGCCATCGTCTTCGCCGTCCTCTTCACGGGCTATCTCTACTGGCGCTCGCGCGACTATCGCCTGACGACGCTCGCGGCCGTCTTCACCGGCGGCGTGGTGGCCGTGACGAGCTTCGCGCTGACCAAGATTCTCCAGCCCTACCAGGTGGCGCGCATCGTCTCGTTCACGAACCCGGAGGCCGAGGAATTCCGCAAGGGGGTGGGGTTCCACCTCGTCCAGTCCAAGGCCGCCATCGGGTCCGGCGGCCTCTTCGGCAAGGGCTTCATGGAGGGCACCCAGACGCAGGGCGCCTACATCCCCGAGCAGTCTACGGACTTCGCCTTCAGCGTCATCG
>JAWWAN010000323.1:0-5037 GCA_033721675.1 Rhodothermales bacterium
CGTGACGCTCCTGAGCTACAGCTACTGGATCCGGGAGCGCGGCTGGGCAGGCCCCGCGCGCATACGGACCGTGCGGCTCGACCTCGGGGCGGCCTACGCGCTCACCGGGCTGTTCGGCGTGGCGGTGATCGTGATCGCGGCGGGCGTCGGGGCGGAGCGCATGGCGGGCAACGAGATGGCGCTGTCGCTGGCGCGGCGCGTGGGCGCCGTCGCCGGGCCGGCCACCGAGGCCATCTTCCTCGCCGGCTTCTGGGGCGCCGTCTTCACGTCGATGCTGGGGGTGTGGCAGGGGGTGCCCTATCTCTTCGCCGATGCCCTGCGGCTGCTCCGGGGGGAGTCTGGAGTGCCGGGGCCGGAATCGGGCGCGTACCGGGCCTATCTGCTGTTCATCGCCCTGCCACCCATGTTGTTGTTGCTGGTGGATCGCCCGGTGTGGATCGTGCTGGTCTACAGCGTCGCCGGGGCGCTGTTCATGCCGTTCCTGGCGGCTACGCTCCTCTACCTGAACAACCGGCATGCCCTGATGCAGAGTCTGCGGAACCGGCGAGCGGCCAACGTGGCGCTCGCCGCCGCGATGGTGCTCTTCGCGTTTCTGGCCGGGAGCGAGCTCGTCGAGCGGCTGTGATCCATCACGGAGGGAAGGCTGAAAGAGACGCGAACAGATAGGAGGGAAGTCAATCGGGGTCGAGGGCGTAGGCGGTGATCAGGTCCCAGTAGCTCCGGAAGCCACCCCGCCGGTGATGCTCCACGAGCCGGTTCAGGGGTTGGGCCAGCTGGGTGCTCGCATAGCCCGTGACCGTGTGGGGGTGGGTGGACTGCCAGCGGTTGAAGTAGCTGCGGATCACGACCCCGTTCTCCATCCGGGGCAGGGCATCGACGTTGGCCGCGAACCGATCGAAGCGCCCTTCGCGCATCACGTAGAACTCGACGTTCGAGGTGTAGTAGGCCGATACTTCCAGGCCGTGCTCGCGCAGGTAGGCCGCGATGGCGGGTACGGCCTGGGCGCCGGCCAGATCTCCGACCACCGGGATCACCCGGTTGAGCAGCTGGAGGTCGCGCACCACCCGGTACCGTGCCTCGCTGGCGAGGTAGCTTCGCTGGACGCCCTCGCGGTCGGTCTCCAGAAGAAGCTGGCGGAACGTCGGGTAGTAGGGGCGCGGCTCCCTGAAGTGGCTGGAGAACCGCAGATCGAGCCCGTCGTCCTGGAAGGCGCGGTGGATCCTGCTGATCCTTTCGTAATCCTCATCGGAGAGGCCGAGGCCCAGCGCATCCAGCGTGCGTCGGATCGAGGCATCGGTGTCTGCATCCGGCCGCTGGGAGGCCGCATCGAGATAGGCGGCGAGGCGGGGCGCGGCGGCATCGTGCCAGGCGTCGGGATCTGGGGGTGGAGGGCGGCCGAAGAGCAGGCTCAGGAACTCGATCCGGGACGGGGCCAGCGTGAAGAGGGCCTTGAAGAGCAGGTGCTGCAACAGGTTGTCTCGCCGGATATCGACGATGAAGGCGATCTCCGGCTCGATCTGCGCGATGTAGGTGAAGTTCTGATCCGGCCCCACGCCGAGGTACGCCCCCCCCGCCACGCCCTGCCGCGCCAGCACCCCGAGCACGTGCTGATACGACGCCTCGTTCGAGATGAGGTTGTCCGTATCGAAATAGCCTTCCGGCTCCGAAAGCCGCTCGATGAGCCCCGCGAACGTGGAATCCGGCAGCGAGGCCGGCAGCACCCGGGGCGGGAGGGGAGCCTGGCCCCGGCAGGCCAGGTCCGGGAAGGCTGCGAGCACCACGGCCACCAGCATCAAGCGCCGCCAGAGAGCACCGGGCAGCGCGGGGAAGGAGGCCGGTCGGGTCATCGGGAAGAGGCAGGGCTCGGCGGATGGGCGGGGCGAGATGGGGGAGTTGTGCTCTCGAAAAAACGGATGCGGCTCGTGAGACGCAACTCGGCCGCCCCCCGCGTGCGCGGAGGAGAAACGAATCGTGCGTAATCTCTTGATTCGTCTTGAGTTGCCGCAGGGGGGTAACGATATTGTCCGGAGCCTGAGAGGATCGGCTCTCCGGCTCATAAAACCCATTCCCCCCACGTCAGCCACCCCCCGTCATCATGCACCGCTCGCTGCTATCCTCCAGCATCCTCCTCGCGATCCTCCTGCTCACGGGGTGCTCGCAGACCCGCACCCTCGGAGCACCTGACCGCCCCGACCTTTCCTTCGATCAGGTCCAGCAATCGCTCGAAGGGCGCACCGTCGATCTACAGCTCAGCGACCAGCGTTCGATCACGTCGACGGCGCTCCTGATCCGCCAGGATAGCGTGTGGACCATCGACCAGCTGACCGGCGAGGTCCGCACGGCGCCGGCGCACGAGATCGCCGCCATCGGCGTCGACCGCCCCGGCCGAGCCGTAGCTCACGGGGCCGTGCTGGGCGCCGCGGCCGGGAGCCTCGTCGGGCTCGTCACCGGGTTCGGCCTGACCTCGATCCGCGACGAAGACCAGGCGACGACGTCGCTCGCGTACTTCGTCGCTGTGCCGACCGCCTTCTTCACCGTCCTCGGGATCGGCGCCGGCTCGGTGCTCGGCGCGCGCCGGGGTAGCGTAGACCGCTACGTCTACCCGAGCTACCGCCTCGCCCAGGAGCCGGTCTCCCCGGCCCAGCCGTTGCCGGCGCGTTCCGAGATCGCCACCCGCCGCAACTGACGCCGGCATTCGGCAGCACCCCTCGTGCGGTTCAGGCGCGCCTCGCCCTTGCGGCGGGGCGCGCCTGCCATTTTTCATGTAGGGACCTCCAACGGGGCGACTCCCGAGGCGGGAGCGCAGAATCCCCGAAAAGGATTCAGCGGGGCAAACCGCCCAGTAGCTGTGAACTGCGCGGGAAGTAGACGGCGCCGGGGGTGGGCGAGAGGAAGAGGACGCTGGGCGTGTGGCGTGTGGATGGTGGCACGGCGTTGCGTGGGACCGGGAGGATCCGTAAGATCCCGGAAAGGGATTAGGCTCCGCCATCGACTTCTCTTGCGGGGCCGCCGCTGATCCTTTCTCGTGATCTCTCACTCCGCCCACCCTGGCCTCATGATCTCGGTACCCTCTCGTTCGCTGGTTCTGGCAGTGTTCGCCCTCATCGCACTGCTTCCCGGGCGCGTCGCCGGGCAGGCCTCGGAGCTGTTCTTCTCCGAATACATCGAGGGCAGCTCCAACAACAAGGCCGTAGAAGTTTTTAACGGGACGGGGAGCGCCGTCGATCTCGCGGCCGGGGGCTACGACGTCCAGATCTTTTTCAACGGCAGCACGTCGGCGGGCCAGACCCTCGCGCTCACCGGCACAGTGGCCGACGGCGACGTGTTCGTGCTCGCCAACACGGCATCCGACGCAGCGCTGCTAGCCGTGGCCGACCAGACGAGCGGCGGCGTGCAGTTCAACGGCGACGACGCCGTGGTGCTGCGCAAAGCGGGCGTCGTCATCGACGTGCTGGGGCGCGTCGGGGAGGATCCCGGATCCGAGTGGAGCGGCGGAGGCATCGGAACGCAGAACGAGACGTTGCGCCGGAAGAGTACGGTCTGCGCCGGTGACCTGGACGGGAGCGATCCCTTCGATCCCTCCACCGAGTGGGACGGATTCCCGATCGACACGTTCGACGGCTTCGGGGCGCACACGGCCGATTGCGGCGGCGGCACCACGCCCGACGTGGTCATCAACGAGGTGGATGCCGACACGCCGGGGACCGACAGCGCCGAGTTCGTGGAGCTCTTCGGCTCGCCCGGCCTGGCGCTCGACGGGCTCGTGCTGGTGCTCTATAACGGCAACGGCGACGTGGCCTACGACGCCTTCGACCTCGACGGCTTCACTACGGATGCCGACGGGTTCTTCCACCTGGGCAACGCCGCCGTCGTGCCCACGCCGTCGATCATTTTCTCAAACAACACGCTGCAGAATGGCGCCGATGCCGTGGCGCTCTACCAGGGGGATGCGGCGGACTTCCCGAGCGGCACGCCCGTGACGGACGCCGGGCTGATCGACGCGCTCGTCTACGACACCAACGACGGCGACGACGCGGGCCTGCTCGCGGTACTCACGCCGGGCCAGCCGCGGGTTAACGAGGACGGGAACGGCGCCAAAGACACCGAGGCCAACGCGCGCGTGCCGGACGGCGGGGCGCCGTTCGACACCGGCAGCTACGTGCAGCAGGCCCCCACGCCGGGCGCGTCCAACGTCGCGGCGCCGGCCCCGCAGGTGGTCATCAACGAGATCGACTACGACCAGGACGGCACCGACGACGCCGAGTTCGTCGAGCTCTACAACGCCGGCTCGGCCACGGTCGACCTGACGGGCTACACGCTCGAGTTCGTCAACGGGACGGGCGGGGGCGCGGCCCTCTACGACACCATCGTGCTGCCCGCCGTCTCGCTCCCGCCGGGCGGGTTCTACGTGGTCTGTGCGAACGCGGCGACGGTACCCGGCTGCGACCTCGACGACGGCCCGGACACCAACTTCATCCAGAACGGCGCGCCAGACGCCGTGGGGCTGCGCGACGCCCTGGGTGCGCTCGTCGATGCCGTCAGCTACGAGGGCGATACCGGGGCGCCCTACACCGAGGGCTCCGGCGCCGGCCTCCAGGACGACCCGAGCGTCGACTTCGCGGGCATCGCGCGCTTCCCGGACGGCACCGATACCGACCAGAACAACGCCGACCTCAGCCTGCGCTGCATCTCGCCCGGGGCGGCGAACCTCGCGGCGAGCAGCGGCTGCACCGACCCCGGCGCCACGCCCGACGTCGTCATCAACGAGGTCGATGCCGACACGCCGGGGACCGACAGCGCCGAGTTCGTGGAGCTCTTCGGCACGCCCGGCCTCGCGCTCGACGGGCTTGTGCTGGTGCTCTACAATGGCAACGGCGACGTGGCCTACGACGCCTTCGACCTCGACGGACAGACGACCGATGCCGGAGGCTACTTCGTGCTCTGCGGAGACGCCGCCAACGTCCCGAACTGCGATCTCGACGTAAGCCCGAACACCAACCTCATCCAGAACGGCGCCGATGCCGTGGCGCTCTACCA
>JAWWAN010000324.1:0-5036 GCA_033721675.1 Rhodothermales bacterium
AAGGCCCTGCCGCACGCATTCGCGGACGAGGTAGAAGCCGGGGTCCGAGATGCCGGGCGTACCGGCGTCGGTGACGAGCGCCACGCGCTGCCCGGCCTGCATCCGCTCGACGAGCTGCGGCGCCTTGCGCTGCTCGTTGTGGTCGTGGTAGCTCGTCTTGGGCGTCTCGATGCCATAGTGCGCCAGCAGCACGCCCGTGGTGCGGGTGTCTTCGCAGGCGATCAGGTCCACCTCCTTCAACACGCGCAGCGCCCGCAGCGTGATGTCTTCCAGGTTCCCGATGGGCGTCGGCACGAGCACGAGCATGGGGCACGGTGAATAGGAGGGTGGGGACGAGCGCTACCCCCTGCGGCGGGGCGTCCGCCACCAGTCCAGCAGGCGGCGGCGTAGCGGGGGGGTGGCGCGCAGGTCGAGCGTGACGTAGAGGACGAGCCACAGCCCGATGATGCCCATGAGAATGTTGGCGATCCACATCCCGAACCACGGCTCCAGGTAGTCCCGGTCCGCCAGCTTCTCGCCCTGCACGAGCGTGATCCAGTAGAAGAGGAAGATGCCGACGGCGAGGGCGCCCATCGTGCCCAGCCCGCCGCGCCGGATGCTCAGGCCGAGCGGGGCGCCGATGAGCATGAAGATCAGGCAGGCCAGGGCGATGGAGTACTTCTTGTGGATCTCGACCCGGTAGCGGTCCGCCCGCTGGCTCTCCCAGCCGATGGTGCGCGTGGCGTCCTCGATGTCGGCGCGGACGGTGCGCATGCGCTCGCCGGCGGCCACGTAGACGGCGCTCTGCTGCGGCACGCTGAGGCCGGCCAGGGCGAGGCGCCCAGGGCCGGGCGCGGCGGCGGTGTCGGGCGCGGCGGGCTCGGGGAGCGCGCCGGGGCGGTCCGTGGCGGGGGCCTGCCACGCAGAGTCGGCGGCGAGGGCGAGGAGGGCCTGCCGCAGCCCGGCGCGCCGCACCTCGATGCTGGCCTGGAGCGAATCGACGAAGGCGACCATCTGGGCGGTGCGCGTGGTGCGGTCGCTGCGGTAGCCCTCGCGCGGGTCGCTGCGCTCGAAGACGAACTCGGAGAGGTCCAGGCGGAGGCGGTAGCGGCCGAAGCGCAACACCTCGTAACGCTCGTGGATGTCTTTGCCGGCGACGGGTCGCAGCCGGTGGATCTCGCCGTCGAAGAGGTAGAGGTCGAGGAAGGTGCCCCGGGGGTCGAGCTGGCCGCGCCGCGCCTTGATGACCGCCCCGCGCCGGCCGTCGTTGTAGTCGTAGATGATGACGTCGCGCAGCTCCCGCTGCTCGGGGAGCGTCTCCTGCACCTGGATGGCGTAGTTGCTGATGCCGGTGTAGAAGACGCCCGGCTGCAGCTCGAAGTCGGGCCGCTTCGTGCGGACGTCCTCCCACAGGTTGCGCGCCCGGAAGTTGGCCTCGGGCAGGACGACGTTGTTGAAGTAGTTCATCCCCAGCGCGAGCACGCCGCCCACGGCGAGCGTCGGCCAGATGAGCCGCATCAGCGAGATGCCGCTGTTCTTGATGACGGCGTACGCGTTGGACTCGGCCAGCCGCCCGAAGACGAGCAGCGACGCCAGCAGGGCCGACATCGGCACGGCCAGCACCACCATGTACGCGAGGTTGTAGACGATCAGCTCGACGATCAGCCCGAAGGGCAGCCCGCGCCCGGCGATGTCGGGCAGGTAGCGGATCAGAAACTGCATCAGCAGCAGAAACATGAGCGTGCCCAGCCACCCCAGGAACGGCCCGGGCAGCTCGCGCAGGATCATGCGGTGCAGCAGCTTCATCAGGGGCGTGCTTCGCGCACGTAGCGGGGGGCAGGGGGGGCGGAGGGGGCGGAGCCGAAGGGCGCCCGCCGGGGGGCGAGCATCTTCGCCCGGCACATGTTCCCACGGTCAGGCGGCGCGGCGGAGCGTCAGCAGCGTGATCTCGGGGCGGATGCCGAGACGCAGCGGCGGCCCCACAGTGCCCACACCCCGGTTCACGTAGAGAGCCTGTGCGCCCTCACCGTCGGCGCGGGGCTCGCGGTAGAGGCCGGCCCAGCGCGGGTAGGCCACACGCGCGAGGCTGTACCGCAGCGGCCCCAGCTCGAAGCCCACCTGCCCGCCGTGCGTGTGGCCGCACAGCATCAGGTCGATCTCGGGGTGCTGCGGGCGCACGTGCGAGTCCCAGAACGTGGGGGTGTGGGCCAGCAAGATACGGATTTCGTCGGCGCCGGGGGCCGCCTCGCGCACGTCGAGGTCGGCCAGGGCGCGGGGCAGGTCGGCGAAGTGCTGGTAGAAGCCGGTGTTGTCGGTGCCGGCCAGGTGGAGGCGCGCCCCGTCGATGCGGAAGGTGCGGCCCTCGTTGACGAGCAGGTCGACGCCGCTGCCGCGCACGCCGGCCACGACGTCGCCGATCCGGGCGTAGTGGTCGTGGTTGCCCAGGCACCCGTAGACGCCGAGGTCGGCGCGGAGGCGTTCGAGGGCGGGCAGGATCAGGGCCAGCTCGGCGGCGTCGTGGTTGACGAAGTCGCCGGTGAGCGCGACGAGGTCCGGGCGGAGGTCGTGGACGAGGTCGACGGCCTCCTGCATCGGCCGCTCGCTGAAGAAAGAACCGGCGTGGAGGTCCGAGAGCTGGGCGATGGTGAGGCCGTCGAGGGCGCGGGGCAGGCCGGCCACGGGCACGTCCACGCGGTGCACCTCGAAGTCGTAGAGCGTGCGGAAGACGCTGTAGCCGACGAGCACGAACGGCACGGAGGCCGCGCTCCACCCGATCTCGCGGAGGAACGTCCGGCGGGAGGTCCGCTTGATGTCGGCCAGGTCCAGGGCGGGCGCCGCCGGCGGGTCTTCGGCCGGGCCGTCGGCCGGGCCGTCGTCGCTGCCGAGCAGGTGGTCCTGGAACCATCCGAAGAGCCACGAGACGGCGCGCAGGCCGTCCTTGACGAGCAGCACGAGCGCCACGAGCGCCTTCGGCAGGTAGTACGTGATCCAGAGGCCGATGACGAGTGAGCGCGCCAGCTTGGGCTCGACCTCCCACCAGCGCGAGACGGCGAAGTAGAGGGGCATCACGAACGGCATCACGGCCATCAGCACCCGGTAGACGGGGAGCGTCCAGCCGAGGCGGCGGCGGTAGCGGCGCGAGCCGGCGAAGCGGCGCCAGTTGCGGAAGACGTAATAGTCCAGCGCCAGCGGCACCACGGCCCCGACCACCCCCAACAGCACTCCCTGCTCCATAACCCCTTACGTTTATTGCGTCTGGCGCTCCCGTAAACGGCACACCCCTCCCGTTGTTCTTGGGGAGGCGGCCGGCGGGAGGGGCGCTTCGGGGGGCGGAGCGCTCACGCGCGCCCTGTACCCTCCGCCGGAGCGAGGCGGACGTCGAGGAGGTCGAAGACGACGCCGATGGGGGTGGCGATGCCGCCGCCCTTCCCGCCGCCGTGCATCAGCCCGATGATCTCGTTGTCGTCGTTGACGAGCACCGAGCCGGAGTCGCCGGGGATCTGGAAGTCCACGCCCTCGCGCAGCGCCTCCACCTCGATCTGCTTGGTGAAGTCGATGGTGCCGCCGAAACGCGCGTGGGGGACGCCCTTGGCCGCGCTCGGGTTCTTGATTCGTCCCTCGGTGCGGCGCGAGGCCGTCCCGCGCTTCCACACGGGGTCGCCATGGTTGAAGGTGGCGCAGGTCCCCAGCAGGGAGACGCCTTCGAGGGTGCGGTTGGCGAAGGGGACGTCGGGGTAGAGGTAGGCCACGGCGGCATCGATGCGCGCGTCGAGCAGGCCGCGGTCGTAGAGGGCCACGCGGTCTTCCTCGCTGCCGCCGTTGCCCTTGGAGGGCTGCCGGATCTCGGGGTCCTCGTCGGTGTCGATGCCGAACTCGGCCCGCATCACGTGCTCGTTGCCGAGGATCATGGGGCGCTCGGTGCGATTGCAGATCACGAAGCATCCGATGGAGCCCGGCCCGGGGTGCTCGCCGCCGCTGATGCTGCATCCCACCAGCAGCGGCCGGTGGCGCGCCAGGTCCGGCGGCCTGGGCGCGTCCGGGTCGAGCCGCTTGACGCGTTTCTTCAGCTCGGAGAGGAGCTGGAAGGTGAGATCGTTCTCGAGGTCCGCCACGATGGCGGCCACCGAGCGCGGGTGGTCGTCGAAGGCGCGCTCCAGGAAGGCGATGGCGCGGATGTACTTCCGGTCCTGACGGGTCTTCTGCTTGCTCAGGTGAAACTCGGCGCTCAGGTCTTTCTTCTCCTGCTGCGTCAACCCGTTCAGGAGGGTGTCCACGCGCTGCACGGCCTGGGCGGCGTACTCGACGTTCGTCTCGCGGATGGTGGTTTTGATCTCCCGAAGGCGGGTGTTCCAGTTTTTCATACCGGGTATGGAAGGTGGGTTACGGCGGAGGCGGCAATGAAGGATATGCTTACCGACGGAGTGCGCCCCGGCTCATTCGACGAGCGGTGGCTCTGTTCGATAAAAGGAGCGGCGAAGCCCGAAGCCGGGGCGGTGCAACAATCCAGTCGAGGCTTCGCATAAGCCCGCCATTGTTTCGCATGCACCTGACACTCCCCCCGCTGCCATGTTGGCCCCCGCCCGCCGTTCTCCGTCGTGCCTCGCGTGTCTATTCGGTCTGCTACTGCTGCTCGGGTCCGCGCCCGGGGCCGCCGCGCAGAGCCTCGACCTCGCCGCCGGCGGCTACGGCCTGAGCCTGGGCGACTCGGAGCGCATCCGGGGCGTCCGGCTCAACGTCCGCGACGCCCGCCTCCGCCACGTCGACGGGATCAACGCGACGGTCTGGACGCCGAAGGAGCCGGTGCGGGGCGTGGTCCACGGTCTCGCCCTCGGGCTGCCGGCCACCGGCGCGCGGCGGATCGACGGCCTCGCCCTCGGCCTCTTCGGCGTCGGGGCCGACGAGGCGATGACCGGCCTCGCCGTAGGTGGCGTGGGAGCCGGCGCGGGCGGGGACCTCACCGGGATCGTGGTGGGCGGCGTGGGGGGCGGAGCCGGGGGCGACCTCGCGGGCCTCGGCGTGGGCGGCGTGGGGCTGGGCGCCGGGGGCGACCTCCGAGG
>JAWWAN010000325.1:0-5026 GCA_033721675.1 Rhodothermales bacterium
GGTCGGGCACGGTCGGGATCAACGTGAGCGCGAGCGCGGACGCCATCACGACGCTCCGCGGCAACACGATCGACGGGGCGTGCGGCAACGGGATCCTGATCCAGACCGACGAGGGCACCCACCACGTCGTGGCCGAGAACAATACGATCCGTAACGTGGATTGCGACGACGGGATCAGCGTAGTCGCGAGGGGGCCCACCGGGGCGGGGCCGCCGGGTACCAGCGGCACGGGCACCGCCCGGTGCAGCAGCAGCCCGCCCAGCAGGCCGAGGGCGAACAGGAGGGGCGGCGGGAACGGCACGCCGGGGTGCGCGGGGCCGGAAGGGTTCATGGAACCGGGAGAGCGAGGTGAATCAGCGGTGCTCTGAGAGACGCAGTACCGGCGTCCGGGTTGCGGCTAACAAGGAGAGGCCCCACCCGGATGCCGGGCGGGGCCTCTATGTAGCTGTCCGGGAGCCCGGCAAGCTGTCGCTAGCAGGCGTCGCCAGAGGCTCCCATCTGCATATCAGACATAGGATCACCTCCGTAGGGAAGGGCTCTTGAAAAACACACCGGCTGCCGCCCAGTTATGCAGCCCGTGCAGCGCGAAGTGCCCGAAGGCGCCTCGCCTACGCCCCCTGCCGACCCCGGTTCCTGCCGTCTCGTTACCGCGCGCCGTCCCCACCACCGCCGACCCGGAACGAGAGCATCATGCCGGCCTCCAGGTGCTCGGCGATGTGGCAGTGCAGCATCCAGCGGCCGGGGTTCGAGAGGTCCACCAGCACGTCCATCGTCGAGCCCACAGGCACGATGGCGGTGTCCTTCCAGACGAGGTTCGTGTTCGGCACGCCGTCCATCGCCACCACGAGGAACCGCTGCCCGTGGATGTGGATGGGGTGGTTCATCGGGTGGAACGTCTCGGGGTCGTTGAAGACGCGGATCTTGGCGACCTCACCCTGCCGGAAGTCCCAGTGGATGTCCATGTTCTCGCGGCCGGTGCCGCGCTCGCGGAGGATCCACGTCACCTGCGTGCCCGTCGAGAGCCAGTTCATCATCGGCATCGCGTCGTTCCACTCCATCGGCGGCACGTAGAGCGTGTCGATCTCCATCGACTGGACGATGGGCAGCGGCAGGTTCTTGACGGCCACGGTGAGGTCCAGCACGTGGTCCGGCGGGCGGGCGAAGTGTTCGCGGAAGGCGTCGATGTCTCGCTGCACGTCCGGGTGCTCGCGGAGCGTGGCGAAGGCCTCGGAAAGGTCGTCCTCGGGAGGGGTATCGAGCACGGTGACGGTGGCGAGCGTATCGACGTGCGGGTAGAACTCGCCCCGGAAGTGGTTGATGGCCTGGATCGCGTTGGTGATGGCGTGCTCGCCGGCCTCGTCGAATCGGACCTCGACCACGTACCGCTCGGCCGGCGCGATGGGCACGCTGCCCACCCACGCCTCGCGCTCGAACCGGCTCACGTCGCTGGCGACGAGCTTCGCCCGCGCCCCGCCGAAGACGACGTTGAAGGTGCGCGCATTGGCGACGTTCGTGAGGAAGAACCGCACCACCTCGCCGCGCCGGACGGTGAGGTGGTGGTCCGGCACGCCGTTCGCCAGCATCACCGTCCCGAAGCGGCCCATGAGGGCGTGCGTGGCAGCCTCCTGGCCCCACGGGATCAGGCCGTGCGCGTCCACCAGCAGGTCGTCCAGCACCAGCACCTCCTCGCGGTGGGCGGGGCCGTAGTAGCCGGCATCCGGGGGACGGACGAGCATGTTGCCGTAGAGCCCCAGATCCTGCTGGACGTCCTCGCGCAGGTGCGGGTGATACCAGTAGACGCCGGCGTCGGGGAAGGTGAGCTCGTAGGTAAAGGTCTCGCCCTGCTGCACGGCGTCCTGCACCAGCAGCGTCCCGTCGAAGCGGTTGTCGAGCCGGAGGCCGTGCCAGTGGACCATCGTCGGGAGGGCGATGGCGTTGGTGAACTCGACGACGACGCGTGTGCCCTGCGCGACGTCGAGCAGCGGGCCGGGCACCTGGCCGTTGTAGCCGTACATCACGAAGGCCTTGCCGCCCAGCGTGCGCCGTACCAGCCCGGCCTCCAGGCGGAGCGTGTCGCCGTCGGCGAGGGCGACGACTTCGGAGGGCTGGGCCTCGGGCAGCATCATCGGGTCCATGCCGCCGCCGGGCGCGAACGGGGCGACGGGCGGCAACTCGGTCTCCAGGCCGGGCATCATCGGCATCGCCGGGTCCATCGGCGGCATCCGCCACGCGAGGCTGTCCGATGCTGGCATGGCGCCGTGCCCATGGTGCATCCCGTGGTCCTGCGCCGCCGCAACGGCCGGGAGCAGCATCACAAAGGCGGCGGTCAGGAGAAGACGCATGGAGTCAGGTCGTAAGGTCGCAGGGTCGCAGGTCGTAAGGTCGCAGGTCATTCTCGATGGATTTTCAGACCTGATGACCTCCCGACCTGATGACCCTAGAAATACCCGTAGGTGGCGCAGGGTTCGCTCTGGAACGGGCCGTGGCCGGCCATCGTGTGCATCAGGCCGCTGCGCGAGAGGCCGCGCAGCACGACGGGGCCGCGCCACTTCGCGCTCGCCGCGGCGTCCGGCTCCAGCGTGACGATCACCAGGAACTTGTTCCACGATACCCGCCCCGTGGCCCGGTGGCCGGCGCCGAGGGGGCCGAGACGCTCGATCTGCTTCAGGTCCGGCGTCGAGATCCAGACCGTGTAGACGCCGTCGCGGGCCGGCGGCAGGCGGCGGAGGGTGAGGTGGAGGTCGTAGACGTAGCTCCCGTCCGGGGAGACGGCGATCCCGAACGGGGATTGCGCGAAGGCGACCGCCGCCGTGCCGGTGCTCCCGCCCGTCCCCGGCACGCGGCCGGTGGGGACGAGCGCGATCTCGTAATACTCCGGCGGGCAGACGGCGCCCGGCCCCGGTAGGGCGCCGAACAGCAGCGGCAGGACGAGCAGCAGGGCGGGCATGGGGCGGCGGTGGAAAGGGCGGAGACCAGGACCGGCACACATAAAGAGCAGCGGGCGGCCCGGTTCCCGCCCGGCCCGCGGCGCCCACCCCGCCCGGCGCCCTCGTCGCTCAGTGCGTTCCGGCCTGCGGGCCGTCGTCCCACTTCTGCACGCTGGAGACGTCCGGCATGCCCCAGTCGTTGCCGTTCCAGCCGTTGAAGCCGTCCATCTTGAACGTCCAGAAGCCGGTGGACATGTCGCTGACGACGATCAGGCCGTCGGCGTTGCGCACGTCCACGCCGAAGGCGCCGTTGAACATCGGGTAGCGGTCGTGGTTGGGCGGGCCGAGGTAGGTGTCGTAGTAGGCGACCGTCACGGGGTTGTGGGGGTCCATCAGGCTGAAGATCTGCAGCCCGTCGAGGTAGCCGGAGACGAAGACGTAGGGCCAGCGGATCTCGTGGTTGTGGACGAGGTGCCGCCAGTCCGCCGTCCAGGCGCTGATGGGGGTGCGGATGTTGGTCGTCTCGCCGTCGAGGGCGGGCTTGAGGTCGAAGATGCGGAGCGGGGCGTACTGGTATTCGGTCTCGGCGACGACGTAGCGGCCGTCCGGGGTGGGGGTGAACGTGTGGCCGTACTGCACGCCGCTGATGCCGTTGAGTGTCACGAGCAGCTCGGGGTTGTCCAGATCGGTGAAGTTGTAGACGTAGTAGCCGCCCGTGCCGCCGCCGTAGAAGCGGTCCTGGCCGGAGTCCGGGTGGTAGCCGGCGTAGAAGTCGTGGTAGCCGCGCCGGCCGTCCTCGCCGCCGGGCACGGGGATGCAGCCGACGAGGGCGTCCTCGACCTGGCCCTCGACCACCATCCCGAGGTCATAGACGTTGGCGCAGGCGCGCGAGACCGTCGTCAGCAGCAGCACGCGGCCGCTCGAATGCTTGTAGATGAAGATGTTATGGAAGCCGCCGGGCGTCTCCGGCTCGCGGATGCGCGCCACCTCCTTGACGGTCGCGGGATCCGGCAGCCCGGTGACGTCGAGCACGACGGCGCCGAGGTCGTTGTCCGGCCCGCCCTGCCCGAACTGGAGGGACTGCACCACATAGTAGCGGTCCTTCCACTTGAAGTATTTCACGTCCATCCCGCCCGTCGGCAGGTGGAGGTCCTGGTCCTCGATGCGCCAGCGGTAGATGACCCTGGGCGCGGTGGGGTCGGAGAGGTCGATGATGTCCGTGCCTTTGGGGCCGACGGGGCCGTACTGCATGCGGGCCACGTAGGCGTAGGGGCGCGAGAGCTCCTGTTCGAGCTCCATGTCTGCCACGCTCAGGCGCGGCCCGAGCGGGATGTGGCCGAGCACCTCGATGTTGTCGCTGCCGGGGTTCTCGGGCGTCCACTGCGCGGCGGCCGGGCCGGCCGTCAGGGCGACGAAGAGGAGGGGAAGTAGGAAGCGCATGAGCGTGCAGGGTTTGGGTAATGATGGATCGATTGGAGAGTGACGGGCATGGATTCGTGAAGGCAGAAGGAGGGTGCCTCTGGCACACGCCGAGACAGAGCTTTCATCCACCGACAATCCATGTTCGTCACTCTCCAATCTCCTAGATGTCCACGTCTTTGCGCTTGAGCACGAAGACGCCTTCGCGCATGCTGGTGACCACCACCAGCCCGCTCTGGAAGTAGGGGTAGTTGCTCCACGAACCGCTGAACACCGGCGTGTCCTCGCCGGGGACGGTGTCGAAGAAGCCGACGAGCTGCGGGTTCTCGGGGTCGGAGACGTCGTAGATGCGCAGGCCGCTGACGTAGTTGCTCTGGTACATCAGGTTACCGCGGATGTAAAGGTTGTGGTCTACGGCGCGGTTCTCGGAGACGTGTTCCTTGACGAGCACCGGGTCCTCGAGGTCGGCGAGGTCCCAGATGAGCGTGCGGGTGCCGTCCACCAGGCCGGTCATCTCGTCGCCCTCGTCGTTCATGTAGAAGTACCGGTGGTCCTCGGTCAGCCAGCCCTGGTGGGCGTAGGCGATCTTCGGGTAGGTGGCCTTGGCGAGCACCACGGGGGCGTCTTTGTCCGTCACGTCGGCAATCGAGAGGGCCGTCTCGTTCGAGCCGAAGCAGACC
>JAWWAN010000326.1:0-5024 GCA_033721675.1 Rhodothermales bacterium
CACTTCTACCTCGACCGCATGGAGCACGCCGCCCGGCGGATGGCGCGGCTCCTGCACGACCTGCTCGAGTACTCCCGCGTGGTGACGCACGGAAGCCCCTTCGAGGCGACCGACCTCGAAGGGGCGGCCCGTGAGGCGCTGGCCGAGCTGGAACAGGCGGGCGAGGCCGGCGAGGCCCGGGTCGAGATCGAGGCGCTGCCGGAGATCGAGGCGGACCCCCGGCAGCTGCGGAGCCTGTTCCGGCACCTGTTCTCGAACGCCATCAAGTTCCGCCGGGAGGGCGTGCCGCCGGAGGTCCACGTGCGGGCCGAGGTGGAGCGCCCCGGCGTGGGGCCCGCCCTGTGCCGCCTGACCGTGCAGGACAACGGGCTCGGCTTCGCGGAGAAGTACAGCGAGCGGATCTTCATGCCGTTCGAGCGGCTGCACGGCCGCACCACGTATCCAGGCACGGGGATGGGGCTGGCCATCAGCCGCCGCATCGCCGAGCGGCACAGCGGCACCATCGCAGCACGCAGCACACCCGGGGAGGGCTCCGTCTTCATCGTCCGCCTGCCCCTCCGCCAGGAGCGCTACGGGTGCGAGGCCTAGCGCGCGCACCGCGGTCCCCCCACCGAACGACAACCGCCAGCTGACCCCATGATCGGGATCGTCCATACCGTACTCGCGGTGGTGGCGCTCGTCGCGGGCGCGTGGAACTTCGTGCAGCCCAAGGGGACCCGGCCGCACCGACGCGTCGGGTGGGTGTATGCCGGGTCGATGGCGGGGATGCTGGCGACCTCCTTCTTCATCTTCGATCTCTTCGGCGGGTTTGGCGTGTTTCACGTGATGGCGCTCTTCAGCGGAGCCACGCTGGCGCTCGCCCTCTACTTCCCGCTCCGGCGGCACCGGCACCCCGGCTGGCTGATGCATCACTACTACTGGATGAGCTATTCGTACGTGGGCCTCGTGATGGCGGGCGGCTCGCACCTCTTCGGGCTGGTGCCGGGCGTCCCGTGGGTGCTGCAGGCCTTCCTGTTCTGGGGGGTCCCGTACCTCGTCGGGTCGGCGCTGATCTCTAGGCGCCGCGATGCCATCCTGGAGCCGCTGCAGGGGTCGCTGGCCGGCAGCCCCTGAGCGCGCCCTGCCTCGTCCGTACGTGCGTCCGTCTTCCGTGCCGTCGCCATGCCTGCTCCGTCGCTTCGCCTCGCGCTGCTCCTGGCCCTGCTCCTCGCCGGGTGCCGTTCCACGTACGATGCCGCCTACTTCCGCACGATGGAGGCCCTCGGCCGCGAGAAGCGCGAGATCCTCGTGGACCGCGTGGACGAGGCCCGCGAGAGCCAGGAGGAGGCCCGCGACGAGTTCGCCAGCGCCCTCGACGCCTTCAGCGCCCTCACCGGCTTCGACGGGGGCGAGCTGGAGACGCTCTACCGCCGCCTCGACGACGCCTACGAGCGCAGCACGGAACGGGCGGAGGCGGTGGCCGAGCGCATCGACGGCGTCGAGCGGGTGGCCGAGGCGCTCTTCGAGGAGTGGGAGCGCGAACTGGACGAGTACAGCGACGACCGGCTGCGGCGGGCCAGCGCCGAGCAGCTCCGGCAGACGCGCCGCCGCTACGAGGCGCTGCTGGCGGCCATGCACCGCGCCGAGGCCTCCATGCAGCCCGTCCTCGACGCCTTCCAGGACCAGGTGCTCTTCCTCAAGCACAACCTCAACGCGCGCGCCGTCGCCGCGCTCGAAGACACCGCCGGCGCGCTCGAGACGGACGTCGCCGCGCTCATCGCCGAGATGGAGACCGCGATTGCCGAGGCCGAACGCTTCATCGACGACATGCAGGGCGGGCCGTGATCGGCAGGGCGCCGGGAGGGGCTGGGCAGGGGGCGCAGAGTCGCTTGAAAAATGTTGAGACGAGCCGGTAATTGATACGAACCGGCTGCGCGCCGGCTCGTAGTCGTCTCCTCCCCACGCCGTAGCATCTGACCGTTCCCATGCGCCGATTCTTCACGTGGTGCTTCGCGCTGACGATCGCGGCCGGTGCGGCCTGCGCCCAGCCGGCACGGCCCCTCGACCGGGCCGAGGGGCCGGTGTTGGAGGACCTGGAGGTCGTGCAGTACGCCGGGCTCTCGGAAAAAATCTTCGCCGCCCTGCTGGAGGCCACCCCGTCGGCCTCGTTCCACTACGGCGCCGACTACGACGTCACCTACGCCCTGAGGGGCACGGGCCTGCTGACGGTCAAGTTCTTCGACGGCAAGGCCGGGTTCTTCCGCCTCGTGATGGAGCACGCCTTGCCCTCGGCTGAAGACCTGCTCTGGCTGCTCGGGATCGACGCCGACGGGCTCGCGCTGGCCGAGGAGCGCGACGTCACGAAGTCGTGGCGGGGCTATCAGGACGCGGTGCCGCTGCAGGAGGTCACCGCCATCCACGACGGCGGCTGGAAGGTGGCCGTCGTCAAGGTGGCCGGCTACGCGCACGATTGACGGCGCGGCTTGCCCCGCCGCGCCTTCCGATTGTGCGGGGAAAGTCGTAACGTGCAGAAGATCCCCCCTCTGCACGAGCATCGCCCGCCCGTGACCCGACGCTGCCTCCTACCCCTCCTGCTGGGATGTGCCCTCGCCGGCCCGGCGTGGGGCCAGTCCGGCGAAGCCAGCCCCGCTGCCCCGGAGGGCGCCCCCCGCGCCGTCGCCGTCTTCGCCGAGACGGCCCCCGTGCTGGACGGCGCCGTGCTGGACGACCCCGCCTGGGCGGCCGCCGTGCCCCTCTCGGGCTTCCGCCAGACCACGCCCGAAGAAGGCCGGCCCGCCTCCGAGCGCACCGAGGTCCGGCTGCTCTACACCGCCACGGCGCTCTACATCGGCGTGGTCTGCCACGACCGCCAGCCCGGCCGCATCGTCGTCTCGGACAGCCGGCGGGACGCCCCGCTCGACGACAGCGACAGCTTCCAGCTCATCCTCGATACCTACCGCGACGGCCAGAACGGCTTCCTCTTCGGTACGAACCCCGCCGGCATCGAGTACGACGCACAGGTGACGAACGAGGGCCAGGGGAGCTTCGGCGGGAGTCGCCAGCAGAGCGGCAGCGGCGGCGGCCTCAACGTCAACTGGGACGGCTCGTGGACCGTCCGCACCCACACCGGCGACTATGGGTGGAGCGCCGAGTTCGAGATCCCGTTCCGCACGCTCCGCTTCCCCGGCGGCGGGGCGCAGGCCTGGGGCGTCAATTTCCAGCGCACGCTCCGCCGCCGCAACGAGGTCGCCTTCTGGGCGCCCCTGCCGCGCCAGTACAACCTGATGCGCCTCTCCTACGCCGGCCGGCTCGACGGGCTGGAGGTGCCGGACCCCCGCAACCTCACCTTCACGCCGTACGCCCTCGCCACCGCCGACCGCGACTACACCCTCCCCGGCTCCGAGATGGACGCCGCCGGCGACGTCGGCGCCGACCTCAAGTACAGCATCACGCCCAGCCTCACGCTCGACCTCACCTACAACACGGACTTCGCGCAGGTGGAGGTGGACGAGCAGCAGGTCAACCTGGACCGCTTCAGCCTCTTCTTCCCGGAGAAACGCCCGTTCTTCCTGGAGAACGCCGGGCTCTTCTCCGTCGGGGTCTCCGAGTTCGCCGGGCAGGAGGTGGAGCTGTTCTTCAGCCGCCGCATCGGCATCGGGCCGGGCGGCGAGGTCATCCCGATCCTCGGCGGCGCCCGCGTCTCCGGGCAGGTGGGCGGCCTGAGCCTCGGCCTGCTCGACATGCAGACGGAGGCGGTGCGCGGCGTGGCGCCGGCCAACAACTTCGCCGTGGCGCGCCTTCGGAAGGACCTCCCGAACCGGTCTGCCGTCGGCGCGCTCGCCACGAACCGCGTGGCGATGGGCGACCTCGCCGGCGACGACGACTACAACCAGACCGTCGCGCTCGACGGGCGGCTCGGGCTGGGGCGCTACGGCGTGCTCACCGGCTTCGTGGCCGGCACCAACACGCCCGGCATCGAAGGGGACGAGTACGCCTACTACCTCGCCGCGAATTACGACTCCGAGCGCTGGTTTCTCAATGCGACCTATACCGAGGTCGCGCCCGGCTTCAACCCGGAGATGGGCTTCCTCCGCCGGACCGCCTACCGGAAGCCGAGCGCCGTGGTGCTCTATCGCTACCGCCCGGCCGACTTCCTGGGCCTGCTGGAGCTGCGCCCGCACGCCAGCTACCAGGGCTTCTGGGACTTCGACGGCTTCCAGGAGACGGGCCGCCTGCACGTGGACAACCACTGGGAGTGGCCCAGCGGGTTCGAGGTCCACACCGGCTTCAACGTCACGCGCGAGGGCGTCAAGGCGGCGTTCGAGATCGCCGAAGGCGTCGTCGTGCCGGCCGAGACGTACGACCATGCCGAGGCGCAGCTCGTGCTGGTGACGAACGAGGGCCGGAAGGTCAGCCTGACCACGCACGCCGTGATCGGCGGGTTCTTCGGGGGGTCCCGCGTCTCGCTCAGCCCCACGCTCCGCCTCCGCACCGGCGAGGCTTTCACCACCGAACTCGGCCTCCAGCACAACGCCGTCGATCTGCCCGGCGGCGACTTCACCGCGAACCTCCTTCGGGCGCGGCTCTCGTACGCGTTCACGCCCCGCATCTACGTGCAGGGCCTCGTCCAGTACAACGACGTCGCCGATCTGTGGTCCGCGAACGTGCGCTTCGGCTGGCTGCAGGCGGCCAACACGGGCCTGTTCGTCGTCTTCAACCAGGCGAACGACCTGGACGTACTCACCGGCACGCCGCAGGCCCGCAGCATGACCGTCAAGTACAGCCGCATGTTCAACGTGCTGCGGTGAGATGCAGCGGGCCTACCTCCCCGGTCCCCTCCTTATCATGGAGGGGGACTTTTCTGGCAGGCACCGCGCCAACTCACCGCGTCCCTCCCCATGAAAAGGGGAGGACAGGAGGGGTTAAGCGGAGACGACGAGGTGGCGAGTTGGTCTCCCCAAGTTCCCTCGACTGGCCTTATCCTAGGGGTGACTGGCTACGGGAGCGCCGGGCCTGATCTCCAACCACCAACCTGAACCCCCATG
>JAWWAN010000327.1:0-5015 GCA_033721675.1 Rhodothermales bacterium
GGCGGGGCGGTATCCGCGAGGCGGAACGAGACGCTGCGGTTGGCCTCGCGGTCCGCCTCGGTGCGTTCGGGCCCGGCCAGGCGCGGGGTGCCGGTGCCCACAGCCTCGATCCACGCGCCGGGCAACCCGCGCTCGACGAGGGCGCGGCGGACGGTCTCGGCCCGGAGCTGGCTCACCCGTCGGTTGCTGCCGGCATCGCCCTCGGAGCTGGCGTGGCCGAGCACCTGGAGCCGCATCGCCGCCCCGGCGGCGTCGGCAGCCGCCCGGAGCTGGTCGAGCGTGGTGGCGAGGGCGTCGAGGGCAGCCTCCTGGCCGGGGGCGAGGCGCGCGCTGGCAGTGAGGAAGCGCAACGTCCGGCGCTCGACGTCGGCGGCGAGGGCGTCGAGGCGCTGCCGCGCGTCGTCGGCCAGGGCGCCGTCGTCGTAGGCCGTGACGCCGGGGACGAAGAGGGCGCGCTGGCGGGCCTGCTCGATCCAGGCAGCCGGGGCCGTGCCGGAGGCCGTGAGGCGCCCCGCCTCGAAGGCGAGCGCTGCCGTCGGGGGGGGCTGTAGCAGCAGCGCCGCCCGCCGGAGGACGAGCGCGGAGTCGAGCGCCTGGTACGGCTCCCAGACCGCCTCGACGGCGGCGGGGTCGAGCGCCGTGGCGGCGAGCAGCGCGGCCGGGTCGCGGGCCAGCGGGTCGCGCAGGCCCCGCACCTGCCAGCGGCCGCCGTCCCGTCCATGCTGCGTCACGACGAGCCCCGGCTCGGCATCGACGGCCGCCAGGTAGCGGTCCCACCGCAGCCCGTCTCGGACGCGCAGGAAGCCCCAGGCGGCGAGCGGCACCAGCACCAGCGCCAGCACGACCCAGAGCACCGCCGGGGAACGGCTCGGGGCGTCTTTGTAGCGGGCCTGCAGGGTGGATTCGAGCAGCGGGCGCGTGCCTTCCAGCGGGGCGGGGTCGCCGGAGAACGTCTCGAGCTCGGGCTTGAACTGGAGGTGGATCGTCTCGATGACCTCCTGCATCGCCTCGCGCAGTTCGGGCTGCGGCAGCCCCCGGATCACGACGGCCAGCAGCGCGCGCGGGCCGGCCTCCACCCAGACCGTCAGGTCCCCGAAGCGCATCGTGTCCAGCGTGTCGTCCCGGTCCGCCCCGAAGGAGTCCTGCACGAAGCGCTGGATGGCGGTGAGCATCCCCGAGACGAGGGCCTCGTCCTGCGTGGCGACGGCCTCGGCCGCGAGGTGGTGGAGCGGAAGGCTCGTCTCCTGGTCGATCAGAAAGACCTGCTCGACGCGGTACTGGAGCGTGTGCGCCAGCACGATCTCGGGGAAGGGGCGGCCCGTGCGCCAGGCTTCGGCGCGCCATTGCATGGACCGCATCGAGACGCTGTGCTCGATGGTCCGGTTGACGGCCTCCAGCATCGACCGGAGGGCCTCCCGGATGCTCTTGCGGATGGCCGGGCCGATGACCGGATAGAGGGCGTCGGCCACGGGGCGGGGGTCGCGCTGGATGGAGGCGCGCAGGGTGTTTTCGAGCGTCGGCGCGAGCGCGCGGGCGAGGTCCTCGTCCCGGTCTGCCCGCAGCACGACCGCTTCAGGCAGCACGGCCGCGACGTCGCCCGGCTCGATGGCGTGGCCTTCGAGCGCCTCGATGCGCCGGCGCACGTCGGCGAGGTCGTGTTGCTCCGGGGCCAGCAGCAGGCGCCGCAGCTCGTGCAGCTCGTCGGTGGGTGGCGCGTTGCCGGTTCCAGGGCGGGAGGCGTCGGCCATCGGTCGGTCAGGGAAGGCAGCGGGGCGGCGGGCGTACCCGGCCGGGCGCGTCAGTCCTGGCGCAGGCGGCCGGCGACCTCGGTGAAGAGCGCGGCCAGCGCGTGGCGGTCCGTCTTGGCAGCGCGGAGTTCCACGACGGCGTCTTCGAGGCGCGCGGTGAGGTCGTCGAGCTGGCGCGCCGTGGCGTCGGCTGCGGCAGAACCTTGCTGGTCGATGTGCTGGCGGAGCGTGCGCTCGGTCTCGGCGATCTGCTGGTCGAGCGCGGCGCGGTGCTCGTTCAGCGTCTCGCCGAGCGCGTCGAGCTGGTTGCCGAGCGCGCGGGTGGCCTCGGTGCGGTCCGTCCGCTCCTGCTTGATCCGCCCGGCGAGGTCCTCCTGCTGCTTCTGGAGCCGTGTTTCGAGCGTCGCGAAGCGGTCCGCCAGCGCGTCGCGCAGCGCGGCGACCTCCTGGGCGACGTGCCGTTCGAGCCGCTCGACGCGGTGGTTGATCTCCTGGCTCTGCGCCCCGAAGAGGATGGTGCGCACCTTGTCCAGGTCGCCGAACTCGGGCGGGGCCAGGGAGGGAGCCGCTTCGGCGGGCGGGGCCTCGGCAGGCGCGGTCTCATCCAGCACCTCGGCGGCCGGGGCGGCGTGGTCGTTCTTCGGAGGGGTCTTTCGTTTCTTCGCCATCAACGCACGGAGTCTGGGCGGCTGCGGAGCGTGGAGGGGCGGCGGTGGGGGGGAAGGCATCGGCGGCCAGGGCGGGCGCCCCCGTCGCCCCAAGGTAGCGCCTCCCCGGCAAAGGATCAAAAAAGTGCGGGCCTCTTGCGATGCGATGCAGCCTGCCCGATTTTCCCCCGGCCCGCTCCGTGCCGCAACGGCACACCCTGGATGGCCCGAGTGTTTCGTTTTGCAACATGCCGGGGCGCCGGCTATCTTGACGGCGGCCCCGCCCTGCGCTCCTCCCTTCGATCGGTACCAGACGTCCGGCAATGACTCAGAAGAAAATCTGCATGCTCGGGAGCTTTGCCGTCGGCAAGACGAGCCTCGTGGCGCGGTTCGTCCAGGGCCTCTTCTCCGAGGACTACCTGACGACGATAGGGGTCAAGATCGACAAGAAGCGGGTCGAGGTCGAGGGGGAGCCCGTCGATCTGCTCCTCTGGGATCTCAACGGCCAGGACCGGTTCCTGAACGTCTCGATGAGCTACCTGCGGGGGAGCGCCGCGTATCTGCTCGTGGCCGACGGCACGCGCAAGCCCACCCTGGACGTCGCCCTCTCCCTCCACGAGAAGGCTCGCGCCACCGTCGGCGAGGTGCCCTTCCTGCTGCTGCTCAACAAAGCCGACCTCGCCGATGACTGGGAGATCGAGGAGGACGCCGTCGCGGCGTTGCAGGCGCAGGGGTGGACCGTCCTCCGCACCAGCGCCAAGACTGGCACGAAGGTTGACGACGCCTTCGGCATGCTCGCCCGCCAGCTCGTCGATCCCTGAGCACCTCGTGTTTCGTACCGCGCCGATGTCTCTGCTCCCGCCTCCGCCCGGCCTGCCGGCCGCGCTCAACGCGATGCTGCTCGAACGTGCGGCGGGCGGCATCTTCGTACGCGTCGGAGACGCCCCGCCCTGGGCCCGCCACCTCTGGCCCGACGCCCTGCGCGCCGCCGGGACGCTGCGGCCCCGAGACCGCTTTCCCTTCCTCGACCACTTCCTGCCCACCGCCGAAGCGCTCTGGAACGACGAGGCCGACGGCCACCTCACCTCGGAGCTGTGGACCGAGGTGGACGCCACCGGCCACGAGTGGCTGCTGGAGGCCGTCGCGCTCCGCCTGGACGGCCGCGCCCTGCTGCTGCTCAAGTTCCCCACGGTGGCGCCGGAGCAGATCCGAGACATCCTGCAGGAGAGCCGCGAGCTGAGCCTGGAACACTATCGGCTCATCAAGGAGATCGACCGGCGCGAGGTGGCGCTGCACTGCCTCGTGCACGACCTCTCGACGCCCCTGGCCGCCCTGCGCGGCAGCCTCCAGATGCTCGTCGAGGACGAACACGTGGAGGGCGAGGGCGAGGTGCTCGTCCGGCTCTGCGAGCGCCAGATCGAGAAGATGAAGGGGATGACGGCCGAGCTGCTGTATGGAGCGGCGCCGGAGGAGGCGCGGGCGGCCCGGCTCCGGGCGGCGAGCGCGCCGGACCTGGCCGAGTCTGCGCGCGAGCTGATGACGGGCCTCGCCCCCACGGCCACGCTCAAAGACGTCCGCTTCCGGCTGGACGTCGGTCCTCGCGCGGGTGCGCGGTGGCCTGTGGTGGCCGAGCAGGCGCGCCTGGAGCGGGTGCTGTTCAACCTCTTCGAGAACGCCCTGCGCCATGCCCCGCCCGGCAGCGAGGTCGTCGTCCGCCTCGCGCACGAGGGCGAGGCCGTCTGCGCGCGCATCGAGGACGCCGGCGAAGGCGTGCCGCCCTCGGAGCGGGCGCGCCTCTTCCGCAAGTACGCGCAGGGGGGCGAGCGGCCGGGCCAGGTGGGCCTGGGGCTCTACTTCTGCCGCATCACCGTCGAGGGCTGGGGAGGCAGTATCGGCTACGAACCCGTGCCGGAGGGGGGAGCCTGCTTCTGGTTCCGGCTGCCCACGCCCCGCCCCGTCGCCTAGCGTCCATCCCCTCCTCTCATCCGCCCGCGCCCTGCCATGCTCCGCATCTTTCTCGTCGAAGACGACGCCGACTACGCCGAGCTGCTGCGCTACCAGCTCCGCCGCGCAGGCCACCCGGAGGTCGAGACGTTCACGACGGGCGAGGCAGCCGTGGCCGCACTCGACCAGGCCCCGGACCTCGTCTTCCTGGACGTCGGGCTGCCCGGCCAGAACGGGCTGGAGACGCTCCGCCAGATGAAGGCCGCCTGCCCCGAGCTGCCCGTCGTCATCGTCTCGGCGCAGACCGACGTCAGCGTGGCGTTCGAGGCGATGCGCCTGGGCGCCTACGACTACGTCACCAAGGGCCACGACGACACCGTCAAGGTGCGCACCCTCGCCGGGCACGTCGCCGAGCGGGCGGCGCTCGCGCGCGAGGTGCAGGCCCTCCGCGCCCAGCTCCCGGCGCGCGACGGGCTGGAACACCTCATCGGCGAGAGCCGCGCCATGGCCGGCGTCTACCGCATCATCCGCAAGACGCTGCGGGGGGACCTGACGGTGGCGATCCAGGGCGAGAGCGGGACCGGCAAGGAGCTCGTCGCCAAGGCCATCCACTACAACTCCGGCCGCAAGAACGGGCCCTTCGTGGTGGTCAACTGCGCCGCGATCCCGCGCGACC
>JAWWAN010000328.1:0-4998 GCA_033721675.1 Rhodothermales bacterium
AGGCCCGGCGCATCTTCCCCGCCGAGGTGCCGGTGCTGCCCATCAGCGCCGTGGCCAACCTCGGGCTGGAGGCGCTCAAGCGGACGCTCTGGAACGCCATCCGGCGGGAACGGGCCCTGCCGGCGGACGCGCCATGACGTCCGGCCAGCCGGACAGCGCCGCGACGGCGGAGGAGCAGCGGGCGCTCGTGGCGCTGTCGCTGGTGCCGGGCGTCGGGCCCGGCCGCATCCGGGCGTTGTTGGGCGCCTTCGGGACGGCCACGGCCGCCTGTGGCGCCTCCCCGCGTACGCTGGCCAAGGTGCCGGGCATCGGGCCGCAGACGGCCGCCGCCATCGCCGCGTTCAGCGACCACGCGGCCGTCGAGGCGCAGCTCGACCAGGCCGAGCGCGCCGGCGCGACGCTGCTGACCGCGCAGGATCCGCGCTTCCCCGGGCGCCTCCGCGAGATCTACGACCCGCCCGCGTTCCTGTGGATGCAGGGCACACTGACGGCCGCCGACGAGCGCGCCCTCGCCATCGTCGGCACGCGCCGCGCCACCGAGTACGGGAAGCGCATGGCCGGCGAGTTCGCCGAGGCGCTGGCCGGCCGCGGCTTCACCGTCGTGAGCGGCCTCGCCTACGGCATCGATGCGGCGGCGCACCGCGCGGCGGTGTGGGCCGGAGGGCGCACCCTCGCCGTGCTCGGCTCCGGCGTGGACCGGATCTACCCGGCACGCCACGCCCGCCTGGCGCGCGAGATCACCGGCCAGGGTGCGCTGCTCTCCGAGTATCCGCTCGGCGCCGCGCCGGACGCCGTCAACTTTCCCCGCCGCAACCGGATCATCAGCGGGCTCGCCCTCGGGACGCTCGTCGTGGAAGCGTTCGAGACCGGCGGCGCGCTCATCACGGCGCGCATGGCGGTGGAGCAGAACCGCGAGGTCTTCGCCCTGCCGAGCCCCGTGCATAGCGCCGCCGGGCGCGGCACGAACCGCCTCATCCAGCGCGGCCATGCCAAGCTCGTCCTCGGCATCGAAGACATCCTCGACGAGCTGGGCTTCGACGACGCCGTGGCGGAGACCCCCGCCGCGCCGGCCCCGCCGCCGAGCCTGAACGACGTCGAGCGCCGCCTCTACGACGCCCTCGGCGCCGAGCCGCTGCACATCGACGCGCTCTGCCGGGCCACCGGCCTCGACGCCTCGACGGCCCTCGTCTACCTGCTCAGCCTGGAGTTCAAGGGCCTCGTCCGCCAGATGGCCGGCAAGCAGTTCTTCCGGGCGTGAAATCTTCGTCCCCCTGCCGCGAGGGGGGTTACTGATTGGTGAAGCCGTGAAACCGGCACGGGCCCATGCGGGTGCATCCGATGGAGAATCCCCTCGCCACTTTCGACCTATGAAATACGTCCTGATCGGCCTGGCGATCTTCTTCGTCATCGCCACGGTGCTTCCCCTGATCCGCCACGACCACTGGTGGATCCGCATCTTCGACTTCCCGCGCGGCCAGATCGCGCTCGGTGGGGTGGTCATCCTGGCGGTCTATCTGCTCGTGTGGGATACGTCCAGCCTCTTCGAGGATGTGCTCTTCGTGGTCTTGCTGAGCGCCGTCGTCTTCCAGGGCATCCAGATGTTTCCCTACACCCCGTTCTACCCGAACGAGGTCGTCGCGGCGGACGAGGCGCCGCCGGATTCGTGCATCTCGCTCCTGGTCGCCAATGTGCTGATGTCCAACCGCGAATCCGGCAACCTGCTCGACCTCGTCGAGGAGTACCAGCCCGACGTGATCCTCACCGTGGAGACGGATGCCTGGTGGGAGAAGCAGCTCCGCGCGCTGGAGACGGAGTATCCGCATACGCTGAAGAACCCGCTGGACAACACCTACGGCATGCTCCTGCACTCGCGGCTGGAGCTGATCGAGCCCGAGATCCGGTATCTCGTCAAAGACAGCATCCCCTCGATGCACGCCGGCATCCGCCTGCCCTCGGGCATCGCCGTGCAGTTCCACGGCATCCACCCGGAGCCGCCGTTCCCGAAGTATGCGGACGACACGACCGAGCGCGACGCCGAGCTGCTGCTGGTGGGCAAGGAGGTCGAAGAGGAAGACCGCCCGACGATCGTCGCGGGGGACCTCAACGACGTCGCGTGGTCCTACACGACGTCCCTGTTCCAGAAGATCAGCGGCCTGCTCGACCCGCGGAAGGGGCGGGGGATGTACAACACGTTCCACGCGGAGAATGGGCTCATGCGCTGGCCGCTGGATCACGTCTTCCACTCGGACCATTTCAAGCTCGTCCGGCTCGAACGCGGGCCGGCCTGGGGATCGGACCATTTCCCCGTCTTCATCCAGCTCTGCCTCGACCCCTCGGCCGAGTACGAGCAGGAGGAACCCGAGGCGGACCGCAACGACGAGGAGGAGGCCGACAAGAAGATCGAGAAGGCCGCAACCGAGCAGGATTCATGACCGGCGCGGGGGCGTCGGAAAAATTCGCCGCGCCGCTTGAAATAGTGCGCTCGGCCCCCGAACTTGATGTCCATGAGAAAGCCCGGCTCCCCCACCAGGAACCGGGCGATCTCATGATGCTGCCACACATCACACAAGGAGGTATCTTGTGACACGCCGGGTCTAGCGGCGTGCTCCTCTCTCAACGAGAGCCTCCGGCTGATTGTTACACGCGGGGCGGGACCGCTGGCCCACCGCCCCGCGTTTTTTGTTGGACGTCCCGCCTGCCTGCCCCGAACCGTCGATTTCGGGGGGTGAACCGTATCTGCCGCGCACGCCGCCCACCATGACGCTCGACGCGCTCCGCCGCCAGTTCCCCCACACCGAGGAGACGGTCTACCTCAACCACGCGGCCGTGGCGCCGCTGAGCCGGCGCGTGGTGGCGGCGCTGGCGGCGTACACCGAAGAGCGGCACCGGACCCACATCGAGAACTTTGCCGCCTTCCAGCCGGTGATCGACGAGACGAAGGCGCGGCTGGCGCGGCTGGTGGGGGCGGCGCCGGCACGCATCGCGTTCGCGCCCAACACGTCGTATGCGCTCAACGTGCTGGCGCTCGGGCTGGACTGGCAGCCCGGCGACCGCATCGCCGTGCCCGGCTGTGAGTTTCCGGCCAACGTGTACCCGTGGATGCACCTGCAGCAGCGCGGCGTCGCGGTCGACTTCGTGCCCCACCGGGAGGGGACGTTCACGGTAGACGACGTCGCGCGCGTGCTCACGCCCCGTACCCGCGTGCTCGCCGTGAGCTGGGTGCAGTTCCTGTCCGGCTTCCGGGCGGACCTCGAAGGGCTCGGGCGGCTCTGCCGCGAACGCGGGGTGCTCTTCTGCGTCGATGCCATCCAGGGGCTGGGCGCTCTCCGCCTCGACGCCGCCGCGCTCGGCATCGACTTCCTCGCGTGCGGCGGGCACAAGTGGCTCATGGGGGTGCAGGGCATCGGCTTCCTGTATCTCTCCGAGGCTCTCCAGCAGCGCGTCGACCCCCCCATGGCGGGCTGGCTCCACGGGCCCGTGGACTGGGACGACTTTTTCTCCTACCGTCTGGCCTTCCACGACGACGCCGAGCGCTTTCGGCTCGGGACGCTCAACCACCTCGGCGTGGCGGCACTGCACGCCGCCCTCGGCCTCTACCAGGAGGCGGGCGCCACCTGGTGCGAGGCGCGCGTGCTGGAGAATGCCCGCGCGCTCGCCGCCGGCCTCGACCGCCTCGGCCTCGCGCGCTACGGCTCCGCCGACCCCGACCACGCCAGCGGCATCGTCTCCGTACGCCACCCCGCCCCCGAGGCCGTCTATGAGGCCCTGAAGGCGCGCGGCATCGTCGCCTCGCTCCGCAACCGCCTCCTGCGCTTCGCGCCGACCTACTACAACAGCCCGGACGAGATCGACCGCACCGTGGCGGCAGTGCGCGAGGCCGGGCAGGAGGTAGAGGCCGCGCCATGAGCACGCCGGAAGAGCGGGAGGAAACCGTGGTCGAACTGCACGTGCCGGACGGATACCGGGAGGGCGCCCGGCTGGACGTGTACCTCGCCCGCGAGATGCCCAACGCGTCGCGGGCGAAGGTGCAGCGCGGCATCAAGGACGGGCGCGTGAGCGTCGGCGGGGCGGTGGTGACGAAGCCCTCGCACCCCGTCCAGGCCGGCGACCGGATCGCATGCCGGATCTTGCGGCCTCCGCCCGTGGAGGTGCGGCCCGAGCCGATCCCGCTGGACGTGGTCTACGAGGACGACCATCTGCTCGTCGTCAACAAGCCCGCCGGGATGGTGGTGCATCCGGCCTACGGCAACCGGACCGGCACGCTGGTCAACGCCTTGCTGCATCACGTGGGCGGCAGCGCGCTGCGGGTGGAAGACGAAGACGAGGAGCCCGAGGACGAAGACGTGGGCCTATCGACCGTCAACGCCCTCCCGAGCCGGGCAGCGGATCCCTCCGTGCGTCCCGGCATCGTCCACCGGCTCGACAAGGACACTTCGGGCCTGCTCGTCGTGGCCAAGGACGACGTCACGCACCGGGGCCTCGCACGCCAGTTCGAGGAGCGCACGATCCGCCGCCGCTACCTCGCGCTCGTGTGGGGCGTGCCGCAGCCCCCCTCGGGCACCGTCGAGGCCGCCCTCGGGAGGGACCCGCGCGACCGCAAGAAGATGGCCGTGGTGGCTGCGGCGCGGGGCAAGCACGCCGTCACCCACTACGAAACCGTCGAGCCGATGCGCCATACCGCGCTCGTGCGCTTCCGGCTGGAGACCGGGCGGACCCACCAGATCCGCGTCCACGCCGAGCACATCGGCCACCCGGTCCTCGGCGACCCGACGTACGGTGGGCGTTCGCTCCGGCGCGGGCCGGGCACAGCCCGGCGCAAGGCGTTCTTCGCCAACCTCTTCGAGGTGCTGGCGCGGCAGGCGCTCCACGCCCACACGCTCGGCTTCGTCCACCCCCGCACCGGCGCCGCACTCCGCTTCGAGGCGCCGATGCCCGAAGACATGGCGCACGTCCTCGCCCGTCTCCGGGCCGTGGAAGGCCGCGCCGGGGCCGGGTAGG
>JAWWAN010000329.1:0-4994 GCA_033721675.1 Rhodothermales bacterium
CCGCCGGTCGGGGCCGTAGACGCTTCCTCGGAGTGGCGCCGCGCGGCGAGCTCGAAGGAGAGCCGCCCGGTGGCGATGGAATCCCGCACGCTGTTGAGGAACGCGATGGCCTCGGTGGGGTCGTTGCGGCTGTCGTCGACGGCGATGAGCACGTGCGTGAAGTCGATCGATTCGCCGCGCCGCGCATCGACGCGCAGGATGTGGTAGCCGAAGTCGGTCTCGAACGGCTCGGAGAGCTCGCCGATGGGCAGGCGCGAGGCCATCGCGCCGAACTCGGGCACGAGGTCGCTCAGGCGCATGTCCTCGTAGCTCCCGCCCGTCGAGGCGGACCCGGGGTCGTCGGAGAAGCGGCGGGCGAGGTCCTCGAGGGGCTGGCCGGCGACGACGGAGTCACGGATGGCGCTGATGATCTCCTGTGCCTCGTCCTTGGCGGCGTCAGACACCTTCGGGTAGCGCACGATGTGCGCCACGCGCACGATTTCCGGGAGCGTGGGGAGGGAGTCCGTGGGGATCCGCTCGAACCAGGCGCGAACCTCGGAGGGGGTGATCTGGATGCCGCGCAGCTTGCGGCCCTGGAGGCGCTCGGCCAGCAGGCGCTCGCGGAAGTCCTCCCGGATGTCCTCGCGGATCTGCACGAGGCTCTTGCCATAGATCCGCTCGATCTCGGCGGTACTGCCCACCTGCCGGGTGATCTGCTGGATGCGTTCGTTGAGGGCCTGCTCGACCTCGTCGTCCGCGACGATCAGCGTGGTGTCTCGCTGGGCGTGGATCGCCATCACCTTCTGATCGACGAGCTGGTCGAGGGCGTCTCGCCAGAGCTGGTCAGAGTATTGCATGCCGCGCTGCTGGATGAGGCCGAAGACGAGCCCGTCGACGTCCGAGCGCAGGACGATCTCGTCCCCCACGACGGCCACGATCTCGTCCAGTACGGCGTCCGTCTGGGCGCGGGCGGGGAGGGCGGCGAGGAGGAACAGCACGAGACCAAGGGCCACACTGAGCAGCCGGGGTTGAAGAACAGTCATCTAGCGAGCGAAAGAGGATCGTCAGAGCAGGAGCGAGTACGGAACGCGACGGCCCGGCGGGTTATTGCGCCCGAGGAACGGGGCGGGAAGGGCGGGAAGCCGGGCGAGGTAGGGGGCGCGTCACCGGATGGTCAGGGCATCCCGGGCGAGGGCTTCGGCCCTGAGGCGTTCAACCTGACGCTCGAACATCTGTTTCCGGGCCTCGATGGCGAGCAGGCGCCGCACTTCGGCCTCGATCCAGGGAAGCTCGGGCAGGGTGCCGGCCGGTACACGGTCTGCCAGCTGGAGCACATGATAGAGGCTATCGTGCTGGGTCAGCGGGGCGGCCTGGCCGGGCGTCAGCCCCCCCAGCGCCTCGCGGAGGGCAGGGCGGTCTGCGAAGAGGCGGCTCTCGGGGTAATACGTCGCGGCGAGGGCGCGGGCGCCTTCCGGGTCTTCGGCGTAGCGATCCACGAGGCGGTCCCAACCGGCGTCCGCATCGGTATCGCCGAGCCGGCCGAGCGCATCGAGAGCGCGCTGGGCCGAATCGGGATGGGCCGTGGCGAGGTAGCGCACCCGCACGAACGGCTCGCGCAGGCGGAGGCGCTCGCGGTGGCGGTCGAAATACGCCCGCACCTCGGCGGCCCCGACGCTGCCCTCCTGTTCGGCGTACAGCCCCGAGACGAGCGCCTCGACGAGCACCGCGCGCTGGCTCTCCGCGAGGCGGCGCTGCACCTCAGGTGCCTCCAGGAGGTCGCGGCGGAGCGCTTCCTGGTAGAGCAGCTCGTTCGTCACCCACTGCTCGATGAGCTGCCGCCGTGCCTCGCTGGTGTCCTGGCGCACGGGCAGCGTCTGCAGGGCTGCGGCGAGCTCGGCGTCGGTCAGGTAGGCGTCTCCCACGCGCGCGGCGTAGGTGGCCGGCGCGTCGGCTCCGTTGCAGCCGAGCAGAAGGGCGGCTGCAAAGACGGCTGCGAGAGAGACCGGGAGCGGCGGCATGGTGGCAGCGAGGCACGCCTCGTGGGTCAGTCGGTAGAGGCCGTCGCGCCGTCCGCAGGATCGCGGAAGGCGCGGGTGAGCCGCTCCGGGAACGTCCGGACGCCGTAGCGCCGCCGCAGCGACTGCACGAGCTGCTCCTCCAGCACCGTCTGGTAGTCGTTGACGACCTGCGTGCGGGCCTCGTCCAGCGTTTTGGGGCGGGGGGGCACGGTGCCGTCGTTGAAGATCAGCAGGTAGCCGTTGCGGAACGGCTGGAGCGGCGCCGCCTCGCCCGGCGCCAGGCCCAGCCCGGCGTCGTGCACGGACGCCGTCGGGCCCTCGACGAGGACGGTGTCCGCCGCGGCCTGGTTCGTCGTGTCGGCCTCCACCTCGGCGATGAGCGTCGTCAGCGGGGTCCCGGCCTCCGCGCGCGCGGCGAGCGCGTTTAGCAGCGAATCCGACCAGCTGTAAATCTCCACCAGGCGCGTCCGCTCGCCGTAGTGGTAGCGGTCGCGGTGGGTCTGGAAGTAGGCGGCGAGCGCGGCCGAGTCTTCGGCGGCGGGGGTCCAGACGGAGTCGCCCATCAGCTCGAAGAGCACCAGCCCGTCGCGGAACTCGTCCATGATGGCGCGGAACTCGTCGTC
This sequence comes from Rhodothermales bacterium, assembly GCA_033721675.1. Lineage (GTDB taxonomy): Bacteria > Bacteroidota > Rhodothermia > Rhodothermales > JAWWAN01 > JAWWAN01. The sequence continues at coordinate 2,621 of JAWWAN010000329.1, forward strand.
CCGCTGTTCGAGGGCGGCGGCTTCGTAGGCGATAGCGGCGTCGTTCAGGAAGGCGTCGGCCCGGTCGAGGAGCGTCTGGACCGGATCGGTGAGGTCGGTGACGCGGCGCGCCGGTGTCATCGCGGCGATCTGGCCGAGCGTATAGGTGGAGTCGCCGAGGGTCGCGGCGGGCACGGCCGCCAGCGACGCCGGCCGGTCTTCGCTGCGAAGGAGCGCCTCTACGGAGTCCTGCGGGGCCGCATCGAGGGCCTGCCGCAGCGCGGTGGTATCGACGGCGGCGCGGTAGCGGGCGCGCACCTCGGCGGCGAGGCGGGTCTCGGCCTGCTTGGTGCGGGGGAGCCGGGAGGCCGTCTGCTTCAGCGATTCGTACTGCTCCTCCAGCGTCTCGGGCGTCTTGCGGTCCGTGAGCTTGATGACGTGGTACCCGAAGCGGGTCTCGACCACCTCGGAGACGTCGCCCACTGCGTCGAGGCCGAAGGCGACGCTGCGGAAAGGCTCGACGAGCTGGTAGTTGTCATAGCGGACGTAGCCGAGGTCTCCGCCGCGCTGCCCGCTCATGGTATCGTCCGAGTAGGTCTTGGCCAGCGCCTCGAAGTCGTCGCCGGCGAGGATGCGGGTGCGCAGCGAGTCGATGGTGGCCCGCGCGGCAGCGGAGTCTTCGGCTGTCGAGCCCGGACGCACCATCACATGAGAGACCCGGATGTCACGAACCGTCGGGCGGCGGTCGTGGACGTAGAGGATGTGGTAGCCGAACTGGGTCCGGAAGACCGGCGAGGCCTCCCCGACGGGCGTCTCGTAGGCCCACGTCTCGAACGGTTCTACCATGCGCCCGGCGCTGAAGTAGCCGAGCCGGCCGGCGAAGCCCTGCGCACCGGCCTGGCCCCGCGCCGAGGGATCCTCGGAGTGGCGCACGGCGAGCAGGCCGAAGTCGGCGCCCGCCATCACGGAGTCCCGTATCGTGCTGATCTTCTGATAGGCCGCCATCGTGTCGCCCGCGTTCTCATCCACCCGGATCAGGATGTGGCTGGCATCCACCATCTCCTGGCCGCGCTCGTAGAGCTGGTCGATGATCGGGTTGAGCACGGCGCGGTCGAGCAGGTACGGACGGGCGAAGGAGGTACGGTAGGTGGTGACCTCGTTTCGGATGCGGCTGAGCGTGTCGTAGCCGATGCCTTCGGCCGCAAGGACTTTGACGCGGAAGTTCACGTAGCGCTCGAGGAAATCCTGGTACTCGGCCAGCGAGTCGTCCACGGCCTCGTCGCGGCCGCCGACGGCGCGGGCGTAGCGCGCCTCGAAGGCGTCGAGCGTCCAGGGCTGCCCATCGATGATGGCCACGACGGTGGGGTCGGCCGCGTAGGGATCGGCGGTGCGGGCGGCCGTGCCGCAGCCGGCGGCGAGCAGCAGAGCGAGCAGCGCGGGGACGAGCGCGGCGGGCCGAAAGATGGTGCGGAGTCGGTTCATACTAGGTGCAAAGCGGGACAAGAGACGGGGACGGGACGGACGGCAGCCGCGCAAGGTAGGGGCGGGCAACCGTTATTGCAACACGAAACCAAAACCCGATGGACGCCCCCGAGGGATGCGGGTTCCGCGCAGGGAGCCGCCCGGCGTCCGGTTTTCGCGGCAACTTTACCGGGCGTCGGGTGTCGTGTAGTATCTGGCCCGCCCGGTATCGCGGCCGGCCGCCCTCTCCATCCCGCTCCATCCGCTCGTACGCCCGGCATGCATACCGAGGATCGCGCCCTCATCGAAGCCTTCCAGGCCGGAGACGACTTTGCCTTCGTCTCGCTCTACAATCGATACAAAGGGCCGATCTACGCCTACTGTGTCAAGATGCTGCTGGACCAGGATCTGGCGCAGGACGTGATGCAGGAGACGTTTCTCCGCATCTACGAGAACCGGGACCGCCTGCTCAACACGCGCTCGTTCAAGGCCTGGGCCTTCACCATCGCCCGGAACCAGTGCCTCAACCAGTTCCGGCGGAGCCACCGGCAGGTACAGCTGGACGACGTAGGGCCGCTGCCGGATACCGAGGACGGCCCGCCGACCTCGCTGGCCGCCCTGGAGAAGAGCGAGCAGATCGCGCTCGTGAATGCATTCCTGGGCCGCCTCAAGCCGGACTACCGCGAAGTGCTCATCCTGCGCGAGTACCAGAATCTCTCGTACGAGGAAATCGCCGCCGTGACCCGCAGCACGATCAGCGCCGTCAAGTCGCGCCTGTTCAAGGCGCGGCGCAAGCTCGCCTCGTTCCTCGGCCCGGCGCTCCGGCGCGAGCACGCGCCTGCCGAGGTCCGCACCCGATGACCTCGGCGCGCCCCCTGCACGGATCCCAATGCCCCGACGATCGATGATAGATCCCCAGCAGACCCCCGGCCCC
>JAWWAN010000330.1:0-4983 GCA_033721675.1 Rhodothermales bacterium
CCCGCGTCCGCCTCGCCCCCCTGCTGGACGGCGGCGGGCAGGAGCGCGGCCTGCGGGGCGGCACGCTCAACGTGCCGGCCATCGTGGGGATGGGCGCGGCCTTCGAGATCGCCGGGGCCGAGGGGAAGGCCGAGGCTCAGCGTCTACGACGCCTGCGCGACCGCTTCGAGGCGGCGCTGCATGAGCACCTGCCGGACGTCCGGATCAACGGCGCCGGCGCGCGCCGCCTGCCGCAGACTAGCAACATCACGTTCCCCGGCACCCGCGCGGCCCCCCTGATGCTGGCCCTGCGCGACCTCGCGGTCTCCACCGGCAGCGCCTGTTCGTCCGGCTCCGGCCGCCCGAGCCACGTGCTGAAGGCGATGGGGCTGGACGATGCCGACGCCCTCGCCACGATCCGCTTCAGCCTGGGCCGCTTCACCACCGAGGAAGAGATCGAGCACGCCATCCGGCATACCGCACGCGCCGTCGCGGCGAGCCGGTAAGGCGGACCAGCGGAGGGCCTTCGGCGTTCAAGCGGGGACGCACGACGCGAACGCCGTCGCCCTTTACTGAACCTCACCGTGCTCTCCATATGGAACCCATCGTCAACCGCGTTGCTGAGAGCGAGATCGAGCTGTACGACCTCGCGCTGCTCTGGGACGGCGCCGAGATCGCCGAGCTGGATCTGGAGCCGTTCCTCGCCGAGGGCCTGATCCTGCGCGAGAAGGAATTCCGGCAGCAGATGAAAGCGTACGACTGGGCGCAGCACGCCGGCGTGCACGTGGCCGTCTTCTGCTCCACCGACGCCATCGTGCCGGTCTGGGCCTACATGCTCGTCGCCTCGAAGCTGCACGGCGTGGCCCGCTCCGTCGCCTTCGGCCGCCGCGCCGATCTGCTGCGCGAGCACTTCGCCCGCGCCCTCGCCGCCGAAGACTGGTCGCGCTTCGCGGACCGGATCGTCGTGGTGAAGGGCTGCGGGAGCGCCATCGTGCCGGAGAGCGCGTATGTAGACGCGATGCAGCGCTTGCAGGGCGTGGCGCGCAAGCTGATGTACGGCGAGCCGTGCTCGTCCGTGCCGCTGTGGCGGCGGCCGCCCGAGGCCTCTGCTGCGTCTTCCGCCCCCCGCCCCGCTGCGGTGGCGAAGCCCGCGCTGCCGCCGGGCTGACCGGCTCAAGCCGTGGGCCCTGCCGGCCGATACTTTCTGCCTCGCTTCGTCCCCTCCCGCAGGAAGTATCCCGTTCATGTCCGACGCCCTCGCCGCCCGCCTCGACGCCCTCGAACGCCGCCACCGCCGCCTGCGCCGCGCCTGCCTGGTGCTGGCCCTACTCCTCGCCGTCCTCGCCGCCGGAGACGGCTATGCGTTGCTCCGGCTCGGCTGGCATCCCGGTGTGGCGACGCGTAACGTGCAGCTCTTCAAACAGGCCCCTTTCACCCCCTCGCAAGCCATGGAGAGCCTGCTGGGGCGGCACGTAAGCATCGAGCCGGAGTTCTGGCCGATGGGAAGCCTCGGCATGAACTACCGGGGCGACGGCGCCGGCCTCCACCTGTGGAACCGGCAGCACCGCGCCGCCGGCCTCTCCATCTCGCCGCGCGGCGCCTTCCTCAGCCTCACGGACTCGACGCGCGCCGTCTACCTCGGCCCCGGCCTCTACGACGACGACCAGCTCCTCCTCGAACTCATCACCAAGGATGGGCAGCAGGGCCTGCGCCTCGGCCTCGACGCCCTTCAGCGACCCGTCTTCGACGTCATCCGCGACGGCATGACGGTGTCGCTGCTGGATGCTCCGGCAGCGAGCGTGGTACACGCCACAGCGGAGTAGTGGCCCCGGCGCCTTCCGCACCCGCTCACTCGCCGAAGGCCGCGCGCAGTACCGCCGCGAGGGCGGGATCCCCGTAGCCGAGCGTGAAGACGGCCACCCCGGCCAACCCTTCCTGGCGGACGTAGGCATACTTCGCGCGCAGGCTCTCGGCGTCCTCGAACCATCCCTGGTGCCAGCCCGTGCTGTCTCGAAAGGCGTAATACGGCGTGCCGCTCTGCGGGTCGCGGCGGAGGCCGTGCCGGGCTGCCATCGCGGCACCGACCTTCCGGCGCACGCGCAGATGCGTGGTATCGACGGGGACGGACAGGATGGTCTGCCCCGGCCCGCGCGTGCGAGCGCCGGGCGCGTCGGTCTCGGTAGGCCACTCGTAGCCGAAGTAGGGGACGGCCATCACGAGCTTGGTACGCGGCACCCCCAGGCCGAGGTAACGCGCGACGATGACGCGCCAGTTGCGGCGGCCCCATCCGTCGAGCGCGGCTACCGGCCCGGCCTGCTCGTCGTTGCGGGCATGGAGGTCATAGCCCTGCACCACCACGTAGTCCGCCACGCGGGCCAGCGCCGCCTCGTCGAACACGTCGGCATCGTCGAAGGCGGGGAGGAAGAGGGAGAGCGAGAGGCCCGGGCGGAGGGCGTCCATCGCGCCGCGTAGATCGACCACGAACGCGGTGAACGCCGCACGGACGGGGGACGGGACGGCCCGGAAGACTTCGGCGTCGAGCTGGATGCCGCAGGCGGCGGGCGAGTCGCGCAACAGACCAAGCAGGGTCTCCCGGAGTTGCCGCACGTGCGCCTCGTCCTCGAAGAGCCGAACGAACGTATCGGCCTCCAGGAGGGTGACGACGGGCACGACGCACACGCCCTGCCGCCGGGCGTGCTCCGCCATCCGGAACCAGGCGTCGGGCCAGCCGTGGCGGTCGCGGATGGTACCGTCGGCGGCGAGATCGACCGAGAAGAAGAGCAGCTGGTCGAGCGGCGCGTAGCCGTACTCCTGCCACGCCTCGCCGGTCCACCAGGCATGATAGCCGGCCACGATGCCGCCGGGCGGTCCGGCGCCCGGAGCGGGCGGGCCGGCCTCCCTCGTGGTGCCGCAGGCGGCCAGCACGAACGCGGCCGTGGCGAAGGCGGTAAGCGATCGGAGACGCATCCGGCAGACGAAGCGAGGAGAGCGGGATCCCGGCGTGGTCCACGGCAAACGCCGCGTCCGGATCCCGGTCCCCCGGTTTCCCGAATATCACAGACCCGTCATAATGGCGAACCGTGCGGACGAGGCCCGCTCTTTCGAGGCGGCTCTTTGAAAACGGTGCGGACCGGGCCTCGCCATTCCATTTTCCAGTCCTCGTTTTCTCATTTTCCGGTTCTTCCCTCCCTCTTGATCTGCCCGCCCCCAGCCCATGACCATTGATCTAACGGATCGCATCGTCCTCGTCACCGGCGCGAGCCGCGGCATCGGGAAGGCCTTGGCGCAGGCGCTGGGCGCCGCCGGTGCTACGGTAGCCGTGCACTACCGCACGAGCCGGGAAGCCGCCGAGGACGTCGCCAAAGTGTGCGGGCACGGCGCCCGGGCCTTCGGCGCCGACCTCGCCGAACCCTCCGCCTGCGACCGTCTCTTCGACGAGGTCCTGGCTGCCTACGGCCGGCTCGACGTGCTCGTCAACAACGCGGGCGTCGCCTTCAGCATCCCGATGGATGCGGCCCAGGGCGAATGGCAGCGCGCGTGGGACCTGACGATGGCCGTCAATCTGCGCGCGGTGGAGTGGCTGTGCCGGCGGGCCGTGAGGCACTTCCGGGCGCAGCGGGGGGGGCGGATCGTCAACATCGCCTCGCGCGCCGCCTTCCGCGGAGACACCCCGGAGTATCTGGCCTACGCCGCCTCCAAGGGCGGCATGGTAGCACTCACGCGGAGCCTCGCACGAGCCTTCGGCAAAGACGGCGTCACCGCCTTCGTCGTGGCGCCCGGCTTCACCCGGACGGACATGGCGCAGGAGTTCATCGACGCCTACGGGGAGGACTATGCGGTGCGCAACCTCGCCCTGGGCCGCATGACGGAGCCCGAGGACGTCGCCCCGCTAGTGGTCCTGCTCGCCAGCGGCCTCGCCGACCATGCCACCGGCACCACCATCGACGTCAACGCCGGCAGCTACGTGCATTGACGCCTCCTGCGCCCCGGGGCGCGCCCCCACCAGCGCGAACAGGCGATCGGCCTCGGCCGCCACGGCGCGGCGCGCCAGCAGGCGGGACCGGTTCCAGGTGCGCCACGAGGGTGGTTCCGCCTCGTGCCATCGGCGCAGCAGCCCGGCGGCCACCTCGGCCCGCGCCGCCGGCGGCAGCGCGTCCAGCACGTCCAGCAGAGCCGGCACGGCATCGGCGCTGCGGCCGGTCGCATAGGCCAGATCGAACGGATGTCCTTCAGCCGCCCGGGCCGCGTTCACCCGGACGATGAGCGCGTCCGGATTGAGCGCATAGAGGCTGCCCACAAGCACCAGCCCGGCCGCGACCGCCCCCGGCACGAAGCGCCCCACCCGGCCGCACAGCACCGTCGCCGCGAACCACAGCAGCACCACGGCCAGCCAGCCGATGCACGCGCTCACATAGAGCCGCAGCGTCGTCAGCCCGTAGACCTCCTGGTAGAGCAACATCCGCTGCGCCGCCGAGGCGAGCACCAGCACGAGCAGCCCCACCTGCGCGCACGCCAGCGCGTTGTACCAGCGCAGGGCGTGGCCCCGCTCGGACGCCAGCAGCCGCCGCAACCCCAGCAGCAACGGCAGGGCCAGCGCCGCCACGCCTGCCAGCTCGAAGAAACCGCGCCGCGCATAGGATGCCAGCGTCAATCCCTCCGTGGCGAGCACCACGCCGTGCCCGCCGAACAGGTAGGGCAACTGGACCACCACGAAGACGCCCAGCAAGAGATTCAGCGACCCGATCACGACGCCGGCCTCGACGATCCCCAGCCGCACCCCCCGAAGCACGGCGGCCTCCGGATGGGCGCGGCGCAGCACGAGCACGCCATACAGGAAGCCCCCCGCCAGCCAGCCGAGCCCCACCAGCCACAGCACGTGCCCGGGGATGCCGAGCGGATCGATGGCGAAGACGCCGTACACGAGCCGCTCGAACCCTGCGTCCGCGGCGACGAGCAACGCACCGAAGCCAGCGAGGACGGGCACGGCCAGCGCCATCCCGCGCC